>CAIMMO010000152.1 GCA_903842595.1 uncultured Alphaproteobacteria bacterium | reverse complement strand
GGCACAAACTCGTGCAGCGACGGCGGCAACATCCACTGCTGATCCACGTCCCACGGTCGAAATGTCTTGGCCATGAACCGAAAGAATCAGCCTTCGGCTCAAAACTCAACAGATCGACGATTACGGAGACAGGCTCCTAGCTCGCCTCGTCCACACGACGCGAAAGCATCTCGATCCTTGCTGCAGCATCGGTCAGCAGGGTCGCTGCGCGGTTCTCGAGGTTGCGGATGCGGTCGTCCATCGCCTTGGCGCCGTTGCCCACGGCCTGCGCATCGAGTTCATCCAGCAACGACAGGCCAGCAGCAAGGAACAGGCGCTCCGCACCAAGATCGCCAAGCGCCTCGGTAAGCTCCAGCACGCGCTGGTCGAAGCGCGCACCGAGCTCTTCCAGCCTGGCCTCCTGGCCGGGCGCGCAACTCAGCGCATAACGCTTGCCTGCGATCAGGAGTTCAGCCTTGGCCACGCGAATCTGCCCCTTACTGCATACAACATAGCACCAGATCAGACTTTTCCGAGGGCCTCGCGAACCTCGGAAATCGCAGCCCCCAGCGCCTCCGACGCCTCATCCGCGAGCCGCTGCAGTTCCTTCTCGCGCGCTTTCGCAACGTCAAGATCGCTCGCCAGCCGCGCCCGGTCCTTGCGCAGCGCGTCCGCCTCTTTTTCATAGGCGCGCGAGCCCTCGAGCCGCTGGAAAAGACTGTCGAGCCGGCCTTCCAGCCGGTCGATCGCCCCTTCGAGCCGCTTCAGCGCGTCGTCCATTTCCCGCGTGTCTTCAGGCGTATTCGTCATCACGGCCCTTCCGGCATGGCCAATCTGATGCCTGTGAACAATTGGCGCAATGGCAGGGTGCGGCGGCAAATTCCCTTTGAACCGCAACGCAAAGCCGTTAACCAGCGCTCGACCCCGCCTGGAGACGGACCATGCCGCAACTACCACTCGCCAATGCGATCCGGGCGCTCAGCATGGACGCCGTCGAAAAGGCGCAGAGCGGCCATTGCGGCCTGCCGCTGGGCTTTGCCGACTGCGCCACCCTGCTGTTCCAGGAATTCCTGAAATTCGACGCCGCGACCCCGGACTGGCCGGATCGGGATCGCCTGATCCTGTCGGCCGGCCACGGCTCGATGCTGCTCTACTCACTTCTCTATCTCACCGGTGCTCCGGAGATGACACTCGAGGAGATCCGCAACTTCCGTCAGCTCGGTTCGAAGACGCCAGGCCATCCGGAGTTCGGCCACACGCCGGGCGTCGAGACCACCACCGGTCCGCTTGGCCAGGGCCTCGCCAACGCCGTTGGCATGGCGATGGCTGAGCGGCACCTCAATGCGCGCTTCGGTGACGACCTCGTCAACCACCGCACCTATGTGATCGCAGGCGACGGCTGCCTGATGGAGGGCATAAGCCAGGAAGCCATCACGCTGGCCGGCCACCTCCGCCTCAAGAACCTGATCGTGCTGTTCGACGACAACGCCGTCACCATCGACGGCTCGACCGGCATGTCAGATGCGACCGACCAGGTGAAGCGCTTCAAGGCATCGGGCTGGAATGTCGCGCGCGTCGACGGCCACAACATGGATGCGGTGCGCGGCGCGCTTCTGTCCGCCCAGGATTCCGACCGCCCCTCGCTGATCGCCTGCAAGACCATCATCGGCTTTGGCGCGCCCAGGATCGCCGGCACCGGCCCCGCCCATGGCGGCCCATACGGGGCGGAAGAGATCGCGGGCATCCGCAAGGCAATCGACTGGCCGCACGAGCCGTTCGTCATTCCGGATGAAATTCTGGATGCGTGGCGCAGGATCGGCGCACAGGGCGCCCGCCATCGCGAGGCATGGGAGCAGCGCCTGGCCACCAGCGACAAACGCGATGCCTTCAACACAGCGCTTTCCGGCGCAGTTCCGAAAGAGCTCTCGGCGGCGCTCAACGCACACAAGAAGAAGATCGTCGAGGCGCAGAAAGCGGACGCCACGCGCAAATGGTCCGGTGCAGCCCTCGAGGTTGCGACCGAACTGATGCCCGAAATGATCGGCGGCTCCGCCGACCTCACCGGCTCCAACAACACGCGCACCGCGTCGGCGAAAGCGCCGTTCACGGCAGATGCGTATGGCGGCCGCTACATCCACTGGGGCATCCGCGAGCATGCGATGGCCGCCGCGATGAACGGCATGGCGCTGCATGGCGGCGTCGTGCCCTATTCCGGCACCTTCCTCGTCTTCTCGGACTATTCCCGCCCCGCCATCCGCCTCGGCGCCCTGATGGGCCAGCGCGTCATCCATGTGATGACACACGACTCGATCGGCGTCGGCGAAGACGGGCCGACGCACCAGCCGGTCGAGCATGTCGCGTCCCTGCGCATGATCCCGAACCTCCTCGTCTTCCGCCCGGCCGACGGCGTCGAGACTGCAGAAGCCTGGGAGGTTGCGCTCGAGACCACGACCGGCCCGTCGCTGATCGCCCTCACCCGCCAGAACCTCGCGCCCGCCCGCAGGACGCACACGGATGACAATCTCGTCGCCAGGGGCGGCTATGTGCTCTCGCCCGCCAGCAAGCCCGAGAAAGTTGTCCTCATCGCCACCGGCTCGGAGGTCGAGATCGCCCTCGAAGCGCAGAAGAAACTTGAAGAGGACGGCATCGGCGCCCGGGTCGTTTCGCTTCCCTGCTTCGCGCTCTTCGCCGCCCAGCCCGACGCATACCGCACCGAAATCCTCGGCGGCGCCCTCCCGAAAGTTGCTGTCGAAGCCGGCGTCCGCGACGGCTGGGACCGCTGGATCGGCCCCGAAGGCGGCTTCGTCGGAATGTCTGGCTTTGGCGCAAGCGCGCCCTACAAGGCGCTCTACAGGCATTTCGGAATCACGGCGGAAGCTGTCGTGGCGGCGGCCAAGGCCCGGCTGTAACGCTCCTTCTCGCCCACCTCACGACATGCTGCGTGGAATTGCGCTCATTTCATCGCGCTTTCCGCTCGCATCGCGCTGAAAATCCGCTATTAGGCGCGGCACAAAGACCGTGGAGACTGGCACGTCCTGCGCATCCATGGCCGCATCGGATATGTGAGGTTTTGCGATGGCTGTTCGTGTTGCGATCAACGGTTTTGGACGTATCGGCAGGCTGGTTCTCCGTTCCATCCTCGAACACAAGCGCACGGACATCGAGGTCGTCGCCGTCAACGACCTCGGCCCGGTCGAAACCAACGTCCACCTGCTGAAGTACGATAGCGTACACGGCCCCCTGAACATGGACGTGAAGGTCGAGGGCGACACGGTCTCCGTCGGCAACCAGACGTTCAAGGTCACCGCGATCAAGGACCCGGCCCAGCTGCCGCACAAGGACCTCAACGTCGACATCGCGTTCGAGTGCACCGGCATCTTCACGGCGAAAGAAAAAGCCGCCGCCCACCTCCAGGCCGGCGCCAAGCGCGTACTCATCTCCGCACCCGGCGAGAACTCTGACCTCACCGTCGTTTACGGCGTGAACCATCAGAAGCTCACGAAGGAGCACATGATCGTATCCAACGCCTCGTGCACCACCAACTGCCTCGTGCCGGTGGTCAGCGTCCTTCACGACGCCATCGGCATCGAGAAGGGCATGATGACGACGATCCACTCCTACACCGGCGACCAGCCGACACTCGATACGATGCACAAGGATCTCTATCGCGGCCGCGCCGCTGCGCTCTCGATGATCCCGACCTCGACTGGCGCCGCCAAGGCCGTCGGCCTCGTGATGCCCGACCTCAACGGCAAGCTCGATGGCATCTCGGTGCGCGTGCCGACGCCGAACGTCTCTCTGGTTGATCTCAAATTCATCGCCAAGCGCGCGACCACCGCCAAAGAGATCAACGATCTCATCCGCACTGCCGCCAACGGCAAGCTGAAGGGCGTGCTGGGCTACACCGACGAAAAGCTCGTCTCGTCCGACTTCAACCACAACCCGCACTCGTCGATCTTCCACACCGACCAGACCAAGGTCATGGACGGCAATTTCGTGTCGGTCCTGTCCTGGTACGACAATGAGTGGGGCTTCTCGACCCGCATGAGCGACACCGCCGTCGCGTGGGGGAAGCTGATCTAGGAGGCCGGGAGCGATGCCGACGATCGCTTGCTTCCTCGGCATCGCCATCCAGATGTACTACGACGACCACCCGCCGCCGCGTGTTCATGTAAAGTACAACGAGCATCGGGCCCGGTTTGTCATCGAGACGGGCACGCTCATATCTGGTAGTCTGCACGCGCGCGCCCGAAGGCGTGTCCAGGAATGGATCGGCCTTCCGCGAACGCAGCTCGCAGACAACTGGCGCCGCATGGAAGGTGGCGAGCAAATGGAGCGGATCGAGGGCCTCGAATGACCGATGTGCTTGTTCGACATCTCAGATATCTCGGCGGACATCGCTTCGCCGTTGTCTTCACGGACGGCATGGCTGGCGCGTGGGACTACGCCTGTGTGAAGCAGCGTCCCGGCCCGATGGCAGCCCCTCTGCACGATGAGACCTATCTAGCTCGCGCCTTTCTCGAAGCCGGCGCGCCTGCCTGGCCCAACGGATGGGACGTCAGCCCGGAGGCGCTGGACGAATCCCTTCTGGCTGCCAGCGCGTTGAAACCGACAGCGGAAGCCGGGTTATCGATTTGACCGTCAGCAAACTGCCTCCTGATGACGATGGCGAAATCCACGCCACCGCTACCCCGCCCTACACCGTGACCGACGTGCACATCGAGCCGCAGGACGATAACGACGCGGCTGTGCCCGCACCCATGACGCCGCCCGGCGCGTCGGTCGTCGGCGCGCGCCCCGCACAACAACCACACAATCCCGCGCAATGGATGCACGAGCGCCTCGTCCATCAGATCATCGAGTTCGAAAAGGGCCTCGGCGACGGCCAGGAAGTCGGCGGCCGCTTCGTGCAGGGCCCCGGCTCCGAGCCGCTGCACATCACCAATCTCGCCAGCTGGGGCCCGGACATGATCCTGTTCATGGGCGAGTATCCCGACGGCCGGAAATTCGAGCTGCTCCAGCACTACAGCCAGGTCAATGTGTTGCTCCTCGCCGTGCCAAAGGCAAAGAACGAAGAGCCGCGCCGCATCGGCTTCGAGCTTCTCAAGAACTTCAACGACCAGCCCCACAACTGGGGCGATCCGATCAGCTAGGCTCAGCCTGCCCACCATGTCGAACCGGGACCCGCAATCATGACCTTCCGCACGCTCAACGGCGCAGACCTCAAGGGCAAGACCGCACTCGTCCGCGTCGACTTCAACGTGCCGATGGAGGACGGAAAGGTCACCGACGACACGCGCCTGCGCGCCGCCCTGCCGACGATCGAACTGCTCGCGAAGGCTGGCGCCAAGACCGCCCTGCTTGCCCACTTCGACCGCCCCAAGGGCAAGCGCGTGCCCGACATGAGCCTCAAGCCCCTGGTCGACGATCTCTCGGCGCTGGTTGGCAAGCCGGTCGCGTGGGCCGACGACTGCATCGGCGATGCGGCGGCAAGCGTGATCCGCGACATGAAGCCCGGCGATGTCGCCATGCTGGAGAATGTCCGCTTCCACGCCGGCGAGGAAAAGAACGACCCCGCTTTCGCCGCCGAGCTCGCAAAGCTCGGCGACCTGTTTGTCAACGACGCCTTCTCCGCCGCCCACCGCGCCCACGCCTCCACGGAGGGCGTCGCGAAGCTTCTCCCCGCCTATCCCGGCCTCGCCATGGAGCGCGAACTGAACGCGCTGGAAATGGCGCTTGGCAATCCGCAGCGCCCGGTGATGGGCATCGTCGGCGGCTCGAAAGTCTCGACCAAGCTCGACCTCCTCAAGAACCTCGTCACCAAGCTCGACAAGCTCGCCATCGGCGGCGGCATGGCCAACACCTTCCTCTACGCGCAGGGCCATGACGTCGGCGCCTCCTATTGCGAGAAGGACCTCGCTGAGACAGCGCGCGAGATCATCCGCCTCGCCGGCCACAACAACTGCAAGCTCTTCCTGCCGCTCGACATCGTGGTGGCCGAACAGATGGCATCGGGGGTCCCCACGCGCGTGCGCAATCTCGGCAATGTCGACGACCATGAGCGCATTCTCGACGCCGGCCCGGAAACGGTCGCCCGTCTCAAGCGCGCCATGGGCAATTCGAAGACGCTTGTGTGGAACGGCCCGCTCGGCGTGTTCGAAATTCCACCCTTCCAGCGCGGCACGATGGAAGCCGCATGGCACGCCGCCCAGCTCTGCCGCGAAGGCAAGCTCACCGCCGTCGCTGGCGGCGGCGACACCGTCTCCGCCCTCAACGCGGCCGGCGTCGCCATCGACTTCACCTTCGTGTCGACGGCAGGCGGCGCCTTCCTCGAATGGATGGAAGGCAAGGAGCTGCCAGGCGTCGAGGCTCTGAAGGTCTAGCGCGCAAAGCCACACGCGACCGCATGGCCCTTGCCTTCCGGCCCCCGCTTTGCCATCCGCATCCGGCACACCTGAGCAGGAGCTCCCATGACCATTCGTTTTGACGGCAAGGTCGCCATCGTCACCGGCGGCGGCAATGGCCTGGGCCGGAACCATTGCCTGCAGCTCGCCGCGCGCGGCGCAAAAGTCGTCGTGAACGATCTGGGTGGCTCCGTCGACGGCTCGGGTGGTTCGATCTCTGCGGCCGAAAGCGTCGCCAGGGAAATCCGCGACGGCGGCGGCGAGGCGATCGGCAATGGCGCCGACATCACGAAGCTCGACCAGGTCGAGGCGATGGTGGCGGAAGCAAAAGCCAAGTGGGGCCGCGTCGACATCCTGATCAACAATGCCGGCATCCTGCGCGACAAGTCATTCGCCAAGATGACGATGGACGACTTCAAGAAGGTGGTCGACGTTCACCTGTTCGGCACGGCCAACTGCACCAAGGCCGTGTGGGATACGATGCGCGAGCAGAACTACGGCCGCATCATGCTCACCTCGTCGGCCTCGGGCATCTACGGCAATTTCGGCCAGTCGAACTACGGCGCCGCGAAGGCCGCGATGATCGGCTTCATGAACGTGCTTCACCAGGAAGGCGCAAAGAACAACATCCGCGTCAACACGCTGGCGCCCACTGCCGCCACCCGCATGCTCGATGGCCTCTTCCCCGAACCCGTCGCAGCCCTGATGGGCCCTGAACTGGTGACGCCAGGCGTGCTCTTCCTCGTCAGCGAGAACGCCCCGTCGAAAACCATCCTCGGCGCAGGCGCCGGCTGTTTCTCGGTCGTCCATATCTACGAAACACCTGCGGTCTTCCTCGGCGGTTCTGCCGCCACCGTCGATGATGTCGCCGCCAACTGGAGCCGGATTGCCGACCCCGCAGGCGAGACCGCCCTCGATGGCGCCTTCGGCCAGACCGGAAAATTCGCCGCCGCAGCGGCAGAGGCGCTGGGCGTCAAGCTCGGCAGCTAGCCGCCGTGCCGCACGCTCCCCCTTGCGTGCCGCGACATTGCGTGACTGACTTTGGAAATCGTCAGAAGCGAGCGCGGGAGAACGCCATGGCCTATGTCGAAGGGCGGATCATTCACGACGCAGACAGCCACCTGATGGAACTGTCCGACTGTCTCGATCCGTATTTCGAAGCGCATCTCCTGGCTCGCTATCACGCCCTGCCTGGCTTCAGGGATCGGACCGCGCGGCAGAAAGCAGAGCACGCGCGCGAGGCGCATGCTGACGCGACCTTCCGCTCCGGCGCCGAAGCGAACATCCTGCTGCGCAAGGACTATGAAGCCCAGGGCGCCTTCCTCGCGCAGGACAGGCCAGCGGCGCTGAATGCGCTGGGCTTTGCCAGCCAGCTCGTCTTCACCACCTGGTGTCTCGGCAATTTCGGGCTCGACCAGGGCGACGACATGGAGCTGTGCTATGCTGCGGCCGACGCCCACAACCGGATGATGACCGACTTCTGCAAGGTCGATCGCCGCCTCCTTCCCACCGCGCAGGTTCCAATTGAGGATATCCCGCGCGCATCCGCCTGCGCCAGGCTGGCAATTGAACTCGGCGCCAGGGCGCTGATGGTCCCTTCGAAATGTCCGCAGCGCCATTCGCCAAGCCATGTCGGGCTCGATCCGGTATGGGCGATGGCGCGGGAGGCGGGCATCCCGATCCTGTTCCATGTCGGGGGCGAGGAGAAGCTCGACCCCGCCTACAAGATCAACGGCCTGCCGCCCGTGCCTGATTTCCACGGCGGCGACGACAACTTCACCTCGGTCAGCTACATGCCGATCCCGAACGCCGCCATGCAGACGCTGGCGACGATGATCTTCGATGGCGTGTTCGACCGCTTCCCCGACCTGAAGTTCGGCGCGATCGAACTTGGCGCGGCCTGGGTTCCCGGCTGGATGCGGTCGATGGATTCGGCCGCGTCCGCCTTCATCAGAAACGAGACACGCCTGCAGAAGCTCTCAGCCAAACCCAGCGAGATCGTGCGGCGGCAGTTGCGCGTCACGCCCTATCCGCACGAGGATGCAGGCTGGATCGCGCGCGAGGCTGGCGCGGAGATCTGCATGTTCTCGTCCGACTACCCGCATGTCGAGGGCGGACGAAATCCTCTCAAGCGGTTCGACACGGCAATGGCGGGCTGCACGCCCGCCGCCATCGATGCATTCTACGCCGGCAATTTCATCGACATGATGGGTCCCGCCCTGGCCGACGATCTGCGACGCCCGGCGCATCTGCTCGCAGCCTGAAGATTTTCTCCTGGTCGTCCTCGAGGGCGCCTGCGATATCGCGGCGCGCCGACAACGCGCAGCTTTCTGGCCGCAACCCCGATTTGCACAAGAAAACCACGTGTTTACAGGCTCAGGCATCCGGTTTGCGCGGCGAGAGTTGACCGAATTCAGCAGTACCTTCACAAGGCAAAATACAGTTTTCAGGGGAAGTCAGATGGCGCGTATCACGCTGCGGCAGTTGCTCGATCACGCAGCCGAGCACGGCTATGGCCTGCCGGCCTTCAACATCAACAACATGGAACAGGCCCTTGCCATCATGGAGGCGGCCGACAAGGTCAACGCCCCCGTCATCATGCAGGCCTCGCGCGGCGCCCGCTCCTACGCCAACGACATCGTGCTGAAGCACATCATCGACGCTTGCGCCGAGCTCTACCCGCACATCCCGATCTGCATGCACCAGGACCATGGCAACGGCCCCGCCACCTGCGCGACCGCCATCCAGTTCGGCTTTACCTCGGTGATGATGGACGGCTCGCTCAAGGAAGATGCGAAGACCCCGGCCGACTACGACTACAATGTCGCCGTCACCCGGAAAGTCGTCGAGATGGCGCACGCCTGCGGCGTCTCGGTCGAGGGCGAACTCGGCGTGCTTGGCTCGCTGGAAACAGGAATGGGCGAAGCCGAAGATGGCCATGGCGCAGAAGGCAAGCTCGACCACTCGCAGCTTCTCACCGATCCGGACCAGGCCGTCGATTTCGTGCGCGCAACCCAGGTCGATGCACTCGCAATCGCCATGGGCACCAGCCACGGCGCCTACAAGTTCTCGCGCAAGCCGGACGGCGCCGTCCTCGCCATGAATGTGATCGAGGAGATCCACCGCCGCTTGCCGAACACGCACCTCGTCATGCACGGCTCATCCTCCGTGCCGCAGGACCTGCAGGACGAGATCAACAAGTATGGCGGCAAGATGCCCCAGACCTGGGGCGTGCCGGTCGAGGAAATCCAGCGCGGCATCAAGCACGGCGTGCGCAAGATCAACATCGACACCGACAACCGCATGGCGATCACTGGCGCGATCCGCAAGCTGTTCGCCGAGAAGCCCGGCGAGTTCGACCCCCGCAGCTATCTCAAACCCGCCAAGGAGGCGATGCGCAAGGTCTGCATCGACCGCTATCAGGAATTCGGCTGCGAAGGCATGGCCGGCAAGATCAAGCCGGTCTCGCTCGCTGTGATGGCCAAGGACTACACCGCCGGAAAGCTCGACCCGAAATTCACGGCGGCGGCGAAGGTGGCTGCGGAGTAAGTCTCAACCGCCTGTGAAAAAACGAAGACGGCGCGATCTCCCGATCGCGCCGTCTTTCGTTTGCCTGTCAGTATTCGAGGCATCTTCGCCCGGTGAACCGCTTGTGGATCACCCCATGAGCAATGGCATCGCTGCATGCTCGACATGCGCCCGGATTGCGAATGCTGCGAGGCCAGCCTCGACCTGTCCGGGACCAACGCCCGCATCTGCTCCTTCGATTGCACCTTCTGTGCGTCCCGCCCGGAGGGGACGCTGATGGGCAAATGCCCGAACTGCGCTGGGGCACTTGCCCCCCGGCCCGCCCGCGCGGGAGGCAAGCTTGCGCGCTTGCCGGCGTCGAGAAAGCGTGTGGTGAACGCTGGCGGCTGCGCGACCTGATCTTGCCCGCCCCGCCGCGCAGGCGTACCCCTCGCCCATGTCGCGCCGCTGCCGCCTTTACCTGATCACGCCGCCCGAGATCGCGGACATCGCGGCGTTCATGAAGCAGCTCGATGAGGCGCTCGAGGCTGGCGACGTCGCCTCGCTCCAGATACGGCTGAAGTCACGCGAGGGCGTCCCGGCACCCGACCACCAGATCCTCGAACTCGGCCGCCACATCATTCCGCGCGCGCAGGAACGTGGCGTCGCCGTGCTGGTGAATGACCGGCCCGACCTTGCCGTCGAGCTTGGCGCCGATGGCGTCCATATCGGCCAGACCGACATGGCCTACGCGCAGGCGCGCAAGCTGGTCGGCCCCGACGCCATCGTCGGCGTCACCTGCCACGACAGCCGCCACCTCGCGCTCGATGCGGGAGACGCCGGCGCCGATTATGTCGCCTTTGGCGCCTTCTACCCGACGGACACGAAAGACCCGAAAGCCCGCGCCGAACCGGACCTGCTCACCTGGTGGCAGCAGATGATCGAACTCCCCTGCGTCGCTATCGGAGGCATCACGGTTAACAACGCGAGGCCCCTGGTCGAAGCCGGGGCGGATTTCCTCGCCGTCTCTGCCGGGGTCTGGCGGGCCCAGGGAGGTCCGGGGGCTGCGGTACAGGCCTTCAACGCGACTTTCGACGAACTGGCAACCTGATCGACGCGCCCCGGGGCCCTCCGTTTCACCCTGGGGGCGATCAAAGCTTGCACTTTGGCCCATGAAAGCTATGGGAAGCCCCCTTAGCCCAAGGCTGTTTGACATGTCCCGTCCCTCCCCCACCGTCAGCGTGATGATGGATGCCGCACGCGCTGCGGGCCGCAGGCTTATCCGCGACTTCGGCGAGGTCGAGAACCTGCAGGTCTCGCGCAAGGGCCCGGCCGACTTTGTTTCCGCCGCCGACAAGAAGGCCGAGGAAATCATCCTCAAGAGCCTGCAGAAGACGCGCCCCGGCTATGGCTATCTGATGGAAGAAGCCGGCGAGATTGTCGGCTCCGACAAGACCCACCGCTTCGTTGTCGATCCGCTCGATGGCACGCTTAACTTCCTGCACGGCATTCCGCACTTTGCCGTCTCCATCGCGCTCGAGCGCGAAGGCAAGCTGCGCGCTGGCGTGATCTTCGATCCCATGCGCAACGAGACATTCTGGGCCGAGGATGGTGAAGGCGCCTGGCTCGACAACAAGCGCCTGCGCGTCAGCGCCCGCCGCAAACTCAACGACGCCGTCGTCACCACCGGCATCCCGCAGCTTGGCGTCAACGGCGGCGAGCTCTTTCTCGACGAACTCGCGCGCGTGCGCCAGGAAGTCGCCGCCGTGCGCCGCTTCGGCTCAGCCGCGCTCGACCTCGCCTGGGTCGCCGCGGGACGCTTCGACGGCTTCTGGGAGCGCAGGCTCTCGCCATGGGACATCGCCGCGGGCTTCCTGCTGGTGCAGGAAGCCGGCGGCGTCGTCGCCGGCCTCAACAAGTCCGTCCCCATGAAAGGCGACTTCGTCGCCGCCAATACCAGCCTCGCACCGAAGCTGGCCGAGGTGATCGAAGGAAAGCTCAGGAAGCCGGCAGCGACACACCCAAAACTGCGGCCGGTCTGAGACCTCAAGCCTTCGCGTTTGCCGCGCCGGCATCGATCTGCGCAACCAGTCCCTCATCGAGCCCCAGCGCCACCGCGAGGTTCATGAGGAAAGCCTTTTCCGTCATGCTGTTCGGCTCGATCGCGATGCGCGCTGCCGTATAGGCCTGCGCCGCCAGCGCCGGGGTGTTTGCCGCCGCCGCCAGTTCGGCGATCGTCGCGGGCCTTGCAAACTCGCCATCGAGAAATTTCGCAGCATGAACATCAAGCCCGGCGTTCTCGAGCGCGCCTATGATGCGCGAGCGTTCCGCATTGTCGACCACCCCATCGCACGCCGCCGCCGCGATCATCGCACGCAGCACCAGCATCGCGGTCGCGTTGTCCTGATCGGGATTGCCCGTCTCGCCGAACGGGCTGGAGTCAGGTGCAGCCTCGATCTGTGCGGGCGCCGCAGGCGCCTTGCCCGCCTGATGGTTCTGCCACGCCTTGTAGGCAAGCCCGCCCACCATCGCCAGACCTCCCAGCGTCGCTGCGCTCCCGACCAGCCCACGCCCGCCGCGCGTGCCCAGCAAGAGCAGTCCAAGCCCGCCCAACGCCGCGCCCGCCGCAACTTTGTTCTCGGTCGCGAACGCCTTTGCCTGTTCGAACAGGTCGCCGCCGGATTTCCCCGTTGCGTCCTTCAGGGCCTCGTTCGCCTTCGCGCCAATGCCGGTCTTCTGTTCGATCGCCGCCGCGCCTTCTTTCATGCCGGCAACACTGTCATTGAGCAGGCCGCCCAGCATGCCGCCAATATCGCCCAGCGGATTCTTCCCGCCTCCGGCGCCGAATATCGCGTTGAGAAGCTTGTTGGCGTCGAACATGAAGATCTCCCCATGGGATTGCTGCTTCAGCCTGGAACATGGGCGCCGCAGCCTCAACCACAAGACTGCGACAGCGAGGCGTCAGGCGAACTCAGCCGCTCGTGAACTGCATCTCCGCCAGCTTTGCATAGAGCCCGCCCGCTTTCACCAGTGTCTCGTGATCGCCCTGCTCCACCACGCGGCCCTGGTCGAACACCACGATGCGGCTTGCCTTGCGCACCGTCGCCAGCCTGTGCGCAATCACCAGCGTGGTGCGGCCTTCGGATGCCTGATCCAGCGCCTTCTGCACCATCCGCTCGTTGGCTGCATCAAGCGCAGACGTCGCCTCGTCCAGCAGCATCACCGGCGCGCCGCGCACCAGCGCCCGCGCGATCGCGATCCGCTGCCGCTCGCCGCCTGATAGCTGCCGCCCCTTGGCGCCGACTTCCGCCGCCAGCCCGCCGCGCCCTTCAAGGAAGGCGAATGCCTCGGCCTTGCGCAGCGCCTCACGGATCTCGTCCTCGCTCGCATCCGTCCGCCCGAAACGCACATTGCCGGCGGCATCGCCCGAGAAGATCGGCGCTTCCTGCGGCACATAGGCGAAGCGCGCGCGCCACTCACCCGGATCAACCTCACGCGCATCCATATCGTCGAGCGAGACAACCCCCGTCTGCGGATCGAAGAAGCGCAGCAGCATGCGGAACACGGTCGACTTACCCGCGCCCGACGGTCCAACCAGGGCGACCAGCTCACCCGGTCTTGCTTCGAATGACACGTCCCTGAGCGAAGGTCCGGCCGCCTCCGGATAGGCGAAGGAGACATTCTCCAGCTTCACATGGCCGGCAATCCGCGCCGGCATCGGGCGTGGGACCGGCGGCGCCGCGATATCGGGACGCTGGTCGAGAATCTCCACCGCCCGCTGCGCCGCGCCCGACGCTCGCATGGCGTCTCCCATCACTTCGGCGACAGTCGCAAAGCCGCCCACGCCGAACATGGCGAGCAGGACAAACTGCATGAACGAGCCGACGCTCATCGCACCCGACTGCACCTCCAGCGCCCCGATCCACACGACGCCGGTGACGCCGGCAAACATCAGCGCGATGATTATCCCGGTCAGCCACGCCCGCGCGCCAATCCGCGCAAGCGCCGCCTCGAACGCGAGTTCGATCGCAGACCGGAAACGCCCCTCGCGCTCCTTCTCCATGCCATAGGCCTGCACCAGGTCGATCGCATCGATCGTCTCGGTTGCCTCAGAGGCCGCGTCTGCAATCCGGTCCTGCGCATTGACCGACAGCTTGCGCACCCGCCGCCCCATGGCGAGGATCGGCAGGATCAGCACCGGCGCCATCACGAACAGGATGAGCGTCAGCTTCCACGACGTGATCATCATCAGAACCAGCGCGCCGATCGACGTCACGCAGGATCGCACCGCCATCGAGAAGGTCGACCCGAAGAACGTCTCGATCAGCGTCACGTCAGCCGTCAGCCGTGACACCGCCTCGCCTGTCCTGAGCTTGGAGAAGTAGGCCGGCGACAGCGACATCAGCCGCGCATAGACGTCGCCCCGCAGGTCCGCCGCCAGCCGCTCGCCGAAGCGCGAGAAATAGTAGAACCGGATCGCTGACGTCACGCCGAGCAGCAGGGCGATGCCGATCATCGCCATGAAACCGTTGTTGATCATGGCCGGATCGAAGGTCTGGAAGGCGTTGTTGCCCAGCCACTGCACCGGAAATGTGATGGCGAGATTCAGCGCCGCCGCCACGAACAGGAAGATGATCGCCAGCACCGCCGTCGTCTGCTGGCGCTTGATGTAGGGCATCAGCCGCATCAGCGGCTTCAGGGAACGCGACTTCTCCCGCTCAGGCCCGCCCTCGCCCCAGCGCTGGGCGCCGGCGGTCCGGTCGAAGCTGGCCGTGCCGGCGCTGGAGGCTGGCGCGCTGTTCTGGGCTGATCCGTCGCTCATTCTGCTTTCAGAATCCTGATTTCAGCCGATTCGCCCGGCCAGCTTGCCAGCAAGGCCCCCTTCGGGTATGAGCCCCGCTCCCGAATTCAGCAAGGCTTTGCGGGCTTTATCCCCGACCGGGCCGCTTTGACGCCAAGAGACTGCGCCATGAAGAAAGAAGGCCATCCCGACTACCACTTCGTTGAAGTGGTGATGACAGACGGCACGCGCTACAAGACGCGCTCGACCGTTGGCAAGGAAGGCCACGTCATCGCCCTCGACATCGATCCGAAGACACACCCGGCCTGGACCGGCGGTTCGGGCGTCTCGCTCGATCGCGGCGGCCGCCTGTCGCGCTTCAAGGACAAGTTCAAGGGCTTCGTTAAGTCGTAAGCGACTGACACAGCTGGAAACACTGCCCAACGAGACACTGGGAGAGCCCGCCGGAGACGGCGGGCTTTCTGCTGTCTTGCGCTAGGCCTCCTCACTGCGCACGACCAGAAACGCCGCGCCTGCCAGCACAAGCGCCCCCGCGACCCCGACCCAGAGCCCGGCAAGCCCGAACGCCGGCCAGGCCAGCGCACCGGCCACTGCCCCTCCGACCAGGCCCAGCCACAGCATCAGATAAGGCGCCCAGGCAAGCTTCGGCCCCCCCATGAGCGCGCCAGCCAGCCGCTGGCCCAGCTTCACCAGCGCCCCGGTCATGTAGGTGAGCCCGATCGACACCTCACCATCGCGCTCGAACGTCGTGTTCTCCGCCCCCATCGCCGCCGCTACCAACAGCATCCCAAGATCCGGCGCCCCCATCGCGACAAGCGTCGCTGACGCAAGCAGGCTCGCCACCAGCAGCAAAACGCCCGGGCGCCTCCACCGCTTCGCTGCGGCGCCAACGAGACTGCCCAGCACCACGCCAGCCACGAAACTCGCGATCAGGCGCGCAGCGATCAGCGCTTCGGCCGGCAACCCCGCCACCCCGACAGCAAGCCGGGTCGAGTTTCCGCTCATGAAGGAGACAAAGAACCCGCCGAGGCTGAGAAAACCTATGGCGTCCACATAGCCCGCCAGCACCGACGCCCCGACGGCAATAGCGATGTCCCGTTTGCGGTGTCGAAGCATGCCCGATGCCTTCCCGAAGATCGCGGCACAGCCTACACGATCGGCGTGCGTGGCGCCTGGGCGCGTGCGGCCAGGGGTCGGGAGTGCAGCAAGGCTACCGGCGCCACACCGACAGCGGATCGAACGCGCCGCCTTCGGCGGCCTGGCGCAGGCGGTCGATCTGCTTCATGACATTGTTTTCGGTCGGCTGCGGCGTCTCAGAATACAGCGTCGTATCGAAGCGCCACACGCGCTCGTAGAGCGCTCGCGAGCGGTCCACCAGCGACATCAGCTGCGCCGGCATGACCGAGCGGTCGACCGGGTGCGGCTCGCCCGTGCGCGCGAGGCGATACTTCTCGTCGCCCGCCTCTTCGACCTTCATGTCCTTCTCGCGGACGGCGCGCTGGACCACCAGCCAGGATGCCGCCTGCATCAGCCGCGTCGTCACTTCCATGCTTTCGGCGGCGTAGACCAGCGCGAGCTCACGGTTCAGCTTGCGCGAATCCACGCGGCCGGGGCCATCGAGATAGCTCGCTGCTTCCTCGACCAGGCCCATGCCTTCCTTGAACAGCCGGTCGAACAGCTCCGAGCCCGCGAATTCGGTCACGCGCTGCTTCCATTCTTCCCGCAGAGAGTCAGCAGAGTGCATGGCGTCGCGCATAAATCCCTCAATCTACCTGTCGCCGGATTGCCCAGTCTCTGCCCGAGACCTTGAGCAAGCCTTGACGACCAATCCCCGTCGTACCTGCCGGTATCAGGCAAGACCTGCGCCGCTTAAGCATGTAAATCCTTATCTGATGGGGCCGTCAGCCAGTCATCAGCCTGCCATCAGCTCTTGAAGAAAGCAGCCTCGGCAGCCTTTCGCGTCGCTTCTTTTTTCTGGATCATCTGTTCGCATGCGGCGATCTCGGACCGAAGCGTCTCGATGCGCTCCTTAAGTTCCTGAATCGACATGTCATCGAGCCCACGTTTCGTCGTACGAATGGGCTCTTCCTCGAAACTCATGGCCGCCTCTTCCGTTCTCCCGATGCATCGGGGCTCGATCGTGCGGACCCATCCCACCGCTTGACCGCGACGCTCCTACGCGCGCAAGTCGCCCCGCCATTGATGATTAAAGCGCGGGATCTGGAAAATGTCCAAACCGGTGATGAGGGCGGTCAAATCCGTCGTCGGGCAGAAGCTTGAATTGCACGAAATCGGGAAACCCTCGCCCGGGCCGGGGCAGGTCCTGATCCGGGTTCACGCGGCTGGTGTAAACCGTCCCGACCTCATCCAGCGCGCGGGCAAGTATCCCCCGCCCCCTGGGGCCCCTGAAACGCTTGGTCTCGAAGTTTCCGGCGTGGTGGAAGCCATCGGCGACAGCGTTACGCGCTGGCAATCCGGCGATCGCGTCTGCGCGCTCGTGCCCGGCGGAGGCTATGCCGAGTACGCGATCGCCCACGAGGGATCGACCATGCCCATCCCCGAGCCGCTCACCTTCATTGAGGCGGCAGGTCTGCCCGAGACGGTGCTGACGGTCTGGAACAACGTCTTCCACATGAGTCAGCTCAAGCCCGGCGAGACCATTCTGATCCATGGCGGCGCGAGCGGCATCGGCACGACGGCGATCCAGCTGGCTGCAGCCTTTGGCGCGAAGGTGTATGCAACGGCGGGCGCCGACGAGAAGTGTCGTCTGTGCGAAAAGCTCGGCGCAACGCAGGCGATCAATTACCGGACGGACGATTTCGAGACGGTTCTTCGCGATGCCGGCGGCGTCGACGTCATCCTCGACATGGTCGGCAAACCCTATTTCGAGAAGAACCTCACCATCCTGAAGGATCTCGGCCGCCTGTCCTACATCGCCTTCCTTCAGGGCTCGCGCATCGAGGGCGACCTCACCAAGCTGATGATGAAGCGCATCTCCATCTCAGGCTCGACGCTTCGTATCCGAACAAATGAGCACAAGGCGATGCTGGCCGAAGGCGCGGTGCGCCAGGCCTGGCCCTGGATCAGGCAGGGGAAATTCAAGCCCCTTGTCAGCGCTGTCTTCCCGCTGGCCGAGGCGGACGCCGCCCACGCCAAAATGGACAGTTCCGACCATGCCGGGAAAATAATTCTGCAGGTTGTCGCCTAATGCCTTGATTCCGGGCAGTCAGCCGGCCCGGCGACAGCCCTGTTTCGGGTTCACAACAGCGAAAACCTGAATTATATCAGCGACGCTCAGGACTACTTCCCATTCTCGACATTCCGAGAAACCCGGCCCTCAGCGCCGGGTTTTTCGCTTTTCAGGACTAACGAGACGCTTATGGCCAAAATCCTCATGCCGAAGGCGACAGCCGTCTGGCTGATCGACAACACCACGCTCACATTCGAGCAGATCGCCGAATTCTGCGAACTCCATCCGCTCGAAGTCAAAGGCATCGCCGATGGCGAAGTCGCAGAGAACATGCGCGGCGCCGATCCGGTCGCCTCGGGCGAACTCACGCGTGAAGAGATCGAGAAGGGCGAGCAGGACAAGACCTACACGCTCCAGATGCCGCCGCTGAAGCACGCCAGCGTGCCCGAAGCGAAAAAGAAAGGCGCCCGCTTCACCCCGGTCTCGCGCCGCAAGGACCGCCCGGACGCCATCGCCTGGTTCCTGCGCCACCACCCGGAGGTCACCGACGCGCAGATCTCCAAGCTGATCGGCACCACCAAGTCGACCATCGAGTCGGTGCGTTCGCGCCAGCACTGGAATGCGCCCAACCTCAAGCCGGTCGATCCCGTGACGCTGGGCCTGTGCTCACAGATCGAACTCGACGCCATCGTTTCGCGCGCCGCCGCCAAGAAGGCCAACGCACGCGACGAGAAGGACGCCCGTCTCTCGGGTCCGACGCTCCGCAAGGTCGTCACCCCGGCTCCGGCGGCAGCTGACGCCGCAACCGCCGATGGCGAGGAACCCCGCCGCGAGAACATCACGGCCGAACAATTGTTCGCGAACTTCGGCAAGAAGAAGGACGGCGAGGAATAGTCCTCGCCTAATCCTCCGAGGGATAGCGCGGGCCATCGTCGCCCGCTGCGGTCCTTGAAGCATTCGACGTGAAGACGGGCTCGGGCGTAGCCGGCTGCGGCGGCGGGCCGCCCGCCAGTTCCACGATCGATTGCAGCCTGTCGTGCGAGCGATTGAGCACGATCAGGAGGTCAGCGAGGATTCGCAGGCCCAGCCAGATCCCGAACGGCAGGGCGATTCCCGCCGAGACCTGCATCGCAGCCGCGGCATAATTGCCTGCCGCCACGCTCGCGACAGCGATGATCAGCATCACCGCAGCTGACAGTGCGAGGAAGACGCCGACCATTGCCAGCGCCGATCTCAGCAACGCTGGCGACAGCGACTTCTCATTATCCCAGAGGCCACGCATAAGGTTACCCTCATCCGCCCGTTGATTTCGCCCCGGCGACACCATTCGCGTGGTCGCGCAGAAGGTCAACGGGAAGTTGGGCGCCGAGCGTGGTCAGTGCCCTTCCGGGTCCTGAAGCCTAGCTGGCTCTCAGCTGCTGGATCTCGTCCTTTAATCGAAGTTTCTTCCGCTTGAGTTCAAGAATGCGCACATCGTCGCCTGACGGGTGCTTCGCCTCGGCGGCGATGGCCGCCTCGAGGCGCTTATGCCGGTCACTCAACTCTTTGATGCGTGCTTCCAGGCTCATGTGTAGGTCTCTCCTTGTCATTGGCGGACCGCACTGCGCCCGGATGGGCGCCAGGCGGATCGCACAACACCGACCGCGAGCGGACGTCTCGCGTCCGCTCCGGCCTCGATAGGTGTTTCGAGGAGACCGATGCGGCTCGCTGAACAGCCGCGAGGAAGAGTGAAACATGAAGTTTTTGAGACGTCACGCCTTGAATGCCGGAAAACGCAGGACGCCCTGAGAATTAATGTGGCTGCCGCCGCGACGACCTCCGAAAGCCTCTGCGGAATGCTTTGTTTAGGGTTAGCGGACCTTTTCGTTCCGCACCGGATTTGGTATCCCCCGCCAGCGAGGGGACGGTCGGGTCGCGGGATACCGGCAGGCCGCCCCCTCGATTTCCGGCGCCTCGGATAGAATGCAGCAATGCGAAGCGATTCCACCAGGCGCAGACACCGGAGGCACCAGGGTTGAGCGACATCGTTTTCGACCCCACCAATATCGAGGAGATGGAGAAGCGGCTCGAAGAGCTGCGCGCCCGCCATCGCGAACTCGACGACACGATCGCACAGCTCAAGCTGGAAGGCGGCGAGGAAATCCGCGTGATGGGCCTCAAGCGCGAGAAGCTAAGGCTCAAGGATCGCATTACCTGGCTCTCGTCCAAGCTGACGCCGGACATCATCGCCTAAGTCAGAGCTTCCCGCGTGGGTTGCGCGCTGCCTCGGCAATTCCCTAATCAGGCGAAAACTTTCAGCCCTGTAACGGCGCCACGCGTGACAGTTTTGCATCGAAGGCGCGCAAAAGGACCGTGTACGCACGATTCCGGGGCGACCCCGCAAGACTCCGGAAAGGCGTTCGGTTGATGTGGGGGGTCAGATTTCAACGGGAGTCCCCATCAATGTTCCAACGTAAGCGGTCCGGTCGGACCTTGATCGCAGCACTGCTCGCCGCCTCCTCGGCCGTCGCCCTGCTCGCGGCGCCAGCCGCCGCCCAGACGCAGCCGGCTGACAACAGCCGCCTCGACGTGATCATCATCACGGCCAACCAGCGCGAAGAGAACATTCAGGACGTGCCGGTCTCCGCCGCATCGCTGCCGCAGGACCAGATCGAGGCAATCTTCTCCTCGGGCGAAGACGTGCTCGCCCTCGCCGCCCGCGTTCCGGCGCTCTACGCCGAAAGCTCCAACGGCCGCGTCGCACCGCGCTTCTATATCCGCGGCCTCGGCAACACCGACTTCGATCTCGCCGCCTCGCAGCCCGTGTCGATCATCATGGACGATGTGGTGATGGAGAACGTGGTCCTGAAATCGACGCCGATCTTCGACGTCGATCGCGTCGAGGTCTATCGCGGTCCGCAGGGAACGCTGTTCGGCCGCAACACCACTGCAGGCATCGTGCGCTTCACCTCTGTCAAGCCGAGTGAAGACTTCGACGCGCGCGCCCAGGCGTCCGCTGGCTCCTTTGGCTCGCTGACCTTTGACGGCGCCGTCGGCGGCGCGATCGCTCCGGGCATCAATGCACGCGCCGCCGTGCTTTTCCAGCACCGCGATGACTGGATCAACAATACGCTCACCACCGGGGACGATGACATCGGCGGCTATGACGAGTTCGCCGGCCGCCTCCAGGTCGCGCTCGAGCCGATCGAAAATCTCGACGTGCTGCTCAACATGCACGTCCGTAAACTTGAGGGCACGTCCGCCATCTTCCGCGCCAATGCCATCACGACGGGTACGAACGGTCTCAATGCCAACTATGAACGCGACACCGTGAGCTTCAACCAGGGCGGCGGCAACCGGCAGGCCTACACAGGCTGGGGCACGTCGGCCAATGTCAGCTACGATTTCGGCGACATGCGGCTGACCTCGATCACCGCCTACGAGGGAACCGAAGGCTCCGGCCGCGGCGACATCGACGGCGGCGTCGCGGGCACCGGCCCGGGCTTCATTCCCTTCGATGCCGACACGCAGGACTCGATCGACGATCTTGACCAGGTCACCCAGGAAGTCCGCCTCGCCAGCGACACCGGCGGCCCGCTCTCCTGGCAGGTCGGCGCCTACTATTTCGACAGCGAGTTCACCGTCACGACCGTGGGACCGTCAGGCTTCCCGCCGCCGGCAACGCTGACGCATGGCAACCAGGCCTGGGCCGTCTTCGGCCAGGCGAGCTATGACGTCACCGAGCAGTTCTCCGTCACCGGCGGCCTGCGCTACACGGAAGACGAAAAGGACCTCACCGTCCTCGGAGCCACGGCCAACAACCGCAACATCTCGGACGACCATGTCAGCTGGGACCTCAGCGGCATGTACGCTCTGACCCCTGATGTCTCGGTCTACGCCCGCGTCGCCGAAGGCTTCCGCGGCCCGACGATCCAGGGCCGCGATGTCGCCTTCTTCGCCCCGCCCTCGCTCGCCAATTCCGAAACCGTCCTGTCGTGGGAAGCCGGCGTCAAGTCCTTCATCGGTGACGGCCTGCGCCTCAACGCGGCCCTCTTCACCTACGAAGTCTCGGACATCCAGCTCACCGCTGTCGGCGGTTCTGGCAACACTGTCCAGCTTCTGAACGCCGACAGCGGCAAAGCGACAGGCCTGGAAGTCGACGCCGAATGGTCGCCGATGGACAATCTTGTCTTTACCGGTGGCGTCTCGTGGGTCGACACCGAGATCAGCGACAGCGGCCTTGCAGTCGGTATCTGCGCCCAGTGCACGGTCACCGACCCGACACGCGTTGTCTCGGGCTCAAGGCGCGCCTTGATTGACGGAAACCCCTTCCCGAACGCTCCGGAAACAATCGCCAACTTCACGGCGCGCTATTCCATGCCGTATGACGCCAGCTCGGAATTCTTCGCCTACACGGACTGGGCCTATCAGGGCGCAACCAACCTCTTCCTCTACGAGTCGGTCGAGTTCAACACCGACGATCAGTTCGAGGGCGGCCTGAAACTCGGCTGGACCAGGCTCGACGGCTCCCTCGAAATCGCAGCCTTCGCCCGCAACATCACGGACGAGAACAACATCAAGGGCGCGATCGACTTCAACAACAACACCGTTTTCGTCAACGACCCGCGCGTCGTCGGCCTGTCGGTGAAGTTCGCGAACTGATCTGACAGACAAGCACTGAAGCATGGGCCGCCCGGGAAACCGGGCGGCCTTTTGCTTTGCGGCGGCCTTACACCACCCGCGTTGACGCCACCTCGTGTATCTCCACCCCGGTGGAACGCTCCGACAGCGCGCCGATCAGGCCGACGATCTCCCGGCTATAGTCCTCGGTGAAGTGCGCCTGCACCGCCGCCATGTCGCGCCAGCGCTCGACGAACACGAATATGCCCGGCGCCATCACGTCCTCGAAGAAGCCATGGCTGATGCAACCTGCCTCCCCGCGTGACAGCGTTACATGCCGTGTCGCCGCCGCGATGAACGCCGCCCGGTTTGCCTCGGCCACTTCGACAGTCCCCGTGATCAGGATCATTCAACCCTCCTGCAAGGCCGCCTCCCTGACGGCCTGGAGTCACTACTCCAGATCGCGATTAGCGCTTCTACTCTATTCGACGACCCCACATGCCAGACCGCGCAATCGACACGCCCACCCGCATCCTCGATACCGCCCTCGGCCTTTTCAATGAGCGCGGCACGGCGAACGTGACGACCAATCACATCGCCGAGGCCATGGGGATCAGCCCGGGCAATCTCGACGACCATTTCGGCAACAAGCCCGAGATCGTGCGCGGCCTCTTCGCCCGCATCCTGGCGGCCTGGAGCGCGAACGACACCCTGCCGCAGGGCGCTCACCACACCTTCAAGATCATGGACGTCATGGCCGCCGGCAATTTCGAGATCCAGTGGGCGCACCGCTTCTTCTTTCGCGATCTCACAATGCTGCTCGCCTCCGACCCGGAGCTTGCCGCGGACTACCGGCGCAACCGCGACGTCGGCATGTCGAATACACTCGCCCTGCTGCGCGACTTCATCTCCGCCAGCCTGATGCGGCCCGCCGACACGCGCACGCGCGACGACCTCACCCAGCTGCTCTGGCTGGTCGGCGATTTCCGGCTCGTTTTCCGCGACGCCGGCGGCAAGGCGCCCACGCGCGCCGACATGGACCAGGGCGTCCGCCTCTTCCGCCGTGTCCTGCCCGATCCGCGCAAGCCGTCTGAAACCCAAAGTCAAAACGCCGCCCTCCGAGTGAGGGCGGCGCCTGACTGATCGTCAGCGGCAGGGATCAGACTGCCGCGGCGGTTGATCGTCGCTACGAGGACTTAGCCGGCTGTTGCGGCGCGCTCGGCTGCGCATCAACCGGAGCTGCGGTTTCCGTCATCACAGGAGCCGGGCCCGTGGTGCAGCAGCGGATCTGCATCTCGAGAACCTGGTCGTTGAAGCGGCAACCCGTATCGCTGATCTCACGCAGGATCGATGGTGCGCCAGCATTGAAGGTGAAGCGCGTCTGGACGCATGACTGCACCTTGTAGCCTTCGCCGCACGATCCGGACTTCGCACGCTGCACCGTCTTGGTGGTGCAGTTGAAGGCGGCCTGTGTCGCGATCGAGCTCTTCGCATCCGTGGCCACAGCCATGGCAGCATCGGCCGAAGCCTGCGCGGAAGTGGCGCGAGCAAGCGCGTTATCGGCGATCGTGCGCGCCTGGCTCAGGCGCATGTTGGTGTCGGCGAGCTGGCCGCGCTCGCCATCGATCTCGACGTTGATCTTGCAGACGTCCATGTTGGCCTTGTCAGGCTGCGCACAGTATTGCGCGACCGTCATGTCTTCCGGAATGGCCTGACAGGCAGTTGCCGCCATCGCGAAAGCAGCTGCGGCCACGAGCATTTTCAGATTCATTTTTATCTCCATCACCATTGCCGGGACCATGGCGCCCGCGGCCAGTGCAGCAAGTGAATTGACTGCAAGCCTTCACGCGGTCCGCGCTCTGCCGCACACGCGGTTCGCGCAGCGCACGCGAACGGTTGCGCGGGCACGTTGGGCAAACGTCAGCATGGCGCGAAGATCACTGAATCAATTGCGATTCCCGACCGCACGCCGCCCGGGATGCATGGCGATGAAGCTTCTGTCATGGGCGGGGCCTGCGACGCCGCCGACATGTCTTCTTCTTCATACACCCGGTCCGGAGGCCGGGGACTGCATCCGCTGGTCACCGCGCCCGTGCCACCGACCCGGCCAATCAGGTCGTCGCGGTCACGAACGGAAAGATCATCGCGATCGAGCCGCACGACACGAAAGTGCTCAGCGACGTGGCGAGCACCTACTTCAATTTCATGCACATGCACTTCGCGAGCCGGCCGCACACCAAGGCCCAGCTGTCCGCCAACCCCAGCGGCATCGCCGTCAGCCGCGGCGCAGTGCCCGGCAATATCGGCAACATCCAGCAGGGCACAGCCGCCGGCACGATCACCGTTCCGACCACCCGCCACCTGCATGTCGGGATCCGCATGCCGATCGTGAGCCCATCGACCGGAAATCTCGAAAACGTCCCCTTGCCGCCCTGCGCGTCGCTGGTCGAAGCCTATCAGCGGCTGCAGGCAGGAACGGCCTAGCCGCCCCGACTTGGCCTGTCTCAGATCTCGTCGCCCGGCTGTGAGAGCACGCGTGCGTCCCACTGCCACGAGGTGAAGAGATAATCCTCGCCGCCTGGACGCTGGGCGAGGCTCACCTGCAACTTGAAGCGTGTGCCCACCGGATAGTCCTGCAGCAGCGCCTTGTTGCCTTCCAGCAGGAGCGTGGTTGGAAACTTCTGCCCCTTGGCCGGGCGCAACGCCACCTGCCCCTTCAGCGCACCCTTCTCGGCGAGAAAGCTCTCGGCCTCGATCGTCTGGTGGTCGTTGGGCAGTTTCATGTCGATCTCCTGTGATCGGCGGCCTGTCGCCAGCCGGCGCGCCGCGTCGCGTCGCGCAATGCTTGTTTCCATGCAGAAGCGAAGCGCTATCACGCGAACGCACCGCCGGGGAGAAAAATACCTGCGCCTTGGAAACGGGGCCTATTTCCCGTCCATCAGCTTCCGCGCCAGATAGGTGAACTCCAGTGCGGAGCGCCTCGCCGCCTCGCGCTGGTTCGCCGCCGCGGAGTGACCGCCGTCGATGTTCTCATAATACAGAAACGGCTTGCCCATCTCTTCGAGAAGCTTTGCCATCTTGCGGGCGTGGCCCGGATGTACACGATCGTCCTTGGTCGATGTCTCGAAGTAGATTTCCGGATAGGTCCTGGCCGGATCCACATTGTGATACGGCGACAGCTTCTCGAGGAAGGCACGCTCCTCGGCCACGTCCGGATCGCCATACTCGGCCATCCAGGACGCGCCCGCCAGCAGCATGTGATAGCGCAGCATGTCGAGCAGCGGCACCTGACAGACGATCGCGTTGAACAGGTCCGGGCGCTGCGTGTACATCACGCCCATCAGCAGACCGCCATTTGATCCGCCCATCGCGCCCAGCTTCTTCGGCGACGAGATCTTCCGCTTCACGAGGTCCTCGGCCACCGCGATGAAGTCATCATACACGACCTGCCGCTTCGTCTTGAGGCCCGCCTGGTGCCATGACGGCCCGAACTCGCCGCCACCGCGGATGTTCGCCATCACATAGACGCCGCCCTGCTCCAGCCACAGCTTGCCCACCGTGCCCGAATAGCCCGGCGTCTGGCTCACCTGGAAACCGCCATAGCCATAGACCAGCGCAGGGTTCGACCCATCGAGCTTGATGTCGGTCTTGTGCACCACGAAATAGGGCACCTTCGTCCCATCCTTCGATGTCGCCTCATACTGGTCGACCTTGTACGGCCCCGCATCGAACCATGCCGGCAGCTGCTTGATCGCCGCCACCGCGCCGGAAGTGCTGTCATAGGTGTAGAGCGTGTCCGGTGAGAGATAGCCTTCGTATCCAAGGAACGCGGTCGACTCCTCGCTATCGGAAAAGATAACGCCCGCCGATCCGTTCGGCGGCAGCTTTACTTCGCTCGATATCCAGTTCGCGCCGTCCTTCCTGTAGGCCATCACCTTCACGACCACATTGTCGGAGATGTTCACCAGCACGTTGTTCTTCGTGATGCCCACACCCTGCAGCGCCTGCTTTGGCGTCGGCCGGAACACGAGGTCGACCTTGGGAAGGTTTCCATCCGCCACGAAGCCCGACCAGTTGAAGCCGACAAGATCGCCAGCCTTGAACTCGCCCTGCCCCTCAGGCGTCCAGTCCTCCTCCAGCGTCAGCAAC
Organism: uncultured Alphaproteobacteria bacterium; assembly: GCA_903842595.1. Lineage (GTDB taxonomy): Bacteria > Pseudomonadota > Alphaproteobacteria > Caulobacterales > Hyphomonadaceae > UBA7672. The sequence goes on along the minus strand of CAIMMO010000152.1, from coordinate 42,580 downwards.
AGCGTGTCGGCAAAAATACCTTGCGGGCTCGACTTCGCCGGGATCGGCAGTTTCAGCGTCCGCCCCTCGCCCGCCCGGGAGAAGATGAACCAGCTCGACGTGTAGAACGTCTCCGCCCGCACTGCGCCGAACCATTGATTGCCCGCGCCGTCCTCCAGCGACACAGGCGAGGTCGCGACATCGGTCCGCTCGCCACGAAACACTTCCACCGCATCGCGCAGGGCCTGCCCGCGCTTCAGCCGCTTGATCACGAAGGGATAGCCGGACTCCGTGAGCGTCGCCTTGTCGCCCGTAAGATCCTTGTTCTCATTGCCCCAGTCCGTCGCGATCAGCAGCGTGTCCTTGTCCTGCCACGCGATCGAGCTCTTGGCCTCGGGAATGTCGAACCCGCCCGCCACGAAGCCAGCCTTCGCCCCGCCCTCCGCGATCGAATACTCGCGCACGCGCACAGCATCCTTGCCGCCATCGGACAGCGACAGCAGGCAGCGCGTCTGCTCCGGCTTCAGGCATGACACGCCCTTGTAGACCCAGTTCGCCCCCTCAGCCTTCGCCAGCGCATCGAGATCGAGCAGTGTCTCCCATTCGGGCGCGGCGCTCGCATAGCTTGCCGGCGTCGTGCGCCGCCAAAGGCCGCGCTCATGCGCCTCGTCCTGCCAGAAATTGTAGACGTGGCCCTGCCGGATCGACCCGTACGGGATCCGCTCCTTCGACGTCGCGATTCCCAGCGCCGCCTCATAATATCCCTTGAACCGCGCATCGTTCTCCAGGATCGCCAGCGTCCGGTCATTCTGCGAGCGCACCCACGCCAGCGCCTCCACGCCCTCCACCTCTTCAAGATAGAGATGCTTCTCGCGGTCGATCGCCGTCGTCACTTTTGTCATCTCCTGGCTGGCGCACGCGGCCAATAGCACCATCGCGCCGGCAAGCATCAGTCGCATGCATATCTCCCGTTCCGGGGGGCAGGGTTAGCAGCCAGACCCAGCCGCGCAAGCAACACGTCCTCACTTTCCAAGATGGAAAGCTTTAACTTGGCAAACTGGAAAGTGAGCCTTACTTTCCATCATGGAAAGCGAGCTTGCGCCGATGAACGACCACCGCTCCCCTGCCGAGGCGCTCGATCTCATCCGCAAGTCGGGCAACGCGGTTCGTGCCGCGGTCAGTGACGGCAAGGCCGCCCTTCACGACGCGCTGATCTATTCCGCCATCGTCGGCGTGATGGTTGGCGGGCAGGCCTTCGACTTGCCCTTCAACGTGTTCTGCTCGGCCGGGGGCGTCGTCGGCCTCGGCCTGCTCGCCAAGGCATGGTCGGACCGTACCGGCATCTGGATCAGCGGCGTCTCGCCCAGACGCGCGCGCTGGGTCGCAATCGGTCTCGGCGCAGTCCTGCTTGTCCTGACGCTTGTCGGCCTCCATTTTGGCCGCCAGCAACAGATCTGGGCCGGCATCCCTGTCGGCATCGCCGCCTTCGCCATCGCGATGGCTGGTTCATGGCTCTGGATAAGGGCGTTTCTCGCCAAGACGCGTGAGCCATGAAAGCTCCGGTGATAGACGCCGTGATCCACGCCCCCGGGCGGCTGCAGATCTGCGCAATCCTCGCCGACGTCGATCTGGCCGAGTTCGCCACCGTCCGCGACGCCATCGGCGTATCGGACTCGGTCATGTCCAAGCACGTGAAACAGCTTGAGGATGCTGGTTACCTCGCCATCTCCAAGGCCGCCCGCGGCGGCCGCCAGCGCACCTGGCTGAAGCTCACGGCGGACGGCCGCCGCGCATTCAAGGCTTATGTCGCCGAACTCACCCGGCTTGCCGGCATCGTCTAGCCGCTCGCGCAGGCAGAACACGCGTGACCCCGCAGTGCAGCTTGATGCACGTCAAGCCGGCATGGCGGGACAGGCGCAAGCTCTACCCTGCAGACGGGAGGATCTAATGCCTTTTCCCCCTCAGTTGGGCCTTGGTGCAGCGCTTGCGCTCCTCTCCGTCTGCGCCTCTCCAGACGCCAGTGCACAGACCGGTGACGCCGCCCGCGGCAAGGCTTACGCCCGCGAAGCCTGCGCCAGCTGCCACGAGGTCGAGCCCGGCATTCCCACGCCGCCCTTCGCAAAGGCGCCCAGCTTCTCCAGCGTCGCCGCCACGCCCGGCATGACGTCCATGGCGCTGAATGTCTGGTTCAGCACCTCGCACCCCAACATGCCGAACCTCATCATCCCGCAGAAGCAAAAGGAGGAGCTGATGGCCTACTTCGCCGCCCTGCGCGCAGCCAGCAAACAGGCCGAACCCGACCAGTAGGCCATCCGCTCTAGCCTCGCCGCCCCCAACACCCTAAATCTCCCACCATGAAATTCTGGAAGATGAATGGGGCCGGGAATTCCTTCGTCATATTCGACGACAGGAAAGGCGGGCTGGGCTTGGCCCCCGAGCAGGTCGCAGCCATCGCGGACCCGAAGACCGGCGTCGGCGCCGACCAGGTTATCGCCATGGAGCAGACGCTCCGCGGCGACGTCTTCATGCGCATCTGGAACCGAGATGGCTCCTCCGCCGAGGCCTGCGGCAACGCCACACGATGCGTCGCCTGGCTCGTCATGGAAGAGACCGGCAAGGACAAGCTCGTCATCGAGACCGTCGCCGGCAAGCTGAAAGCCGACCGCATCGCGCCCGACTCCAGAGGCATGGCGCGTATCGCCGTCGACATGGGCTCGCCGCTTCTCAAGTGGGAAGAGATCCCGCTGGCCGAACGCATGGATACGCGTGGCATCGATCTCAAGATCGGACCGATCGATTCCCCCTACCTGCAGCTGCCCGGCGCCGTGAACATGGGCAACCCCCACGTCGTCTTCTTCGTGCCCGACCTCGACACCGTCGATGTCAAAGCCGTGGGCTCCCTCGTCGAATGGCATCCCCTCTTCCCGCAAGGCGTCAATGTCGGCTTCCTGCAGGTGCTTTCGAGAACCGAAACGCGCCTGCGCACCTGGGAACGCAATGTCGGCCTCACCCTCGCCTGCGGCTCCAACAACTGCGCCGCCATCGTCGCCGCAGCACGCCGAGGCCTCACCGACCGCAAGGCCCTCGTCCACAATGACGGCGGCGACATCGAGATCGAGTGGAGCGATGTCACTGACCACGTCATCATGACCGGCCCGATCGAGCTCGAGTATGTGAGCGAGGTTTAGGGGGCGCGGCTATCTGGAGCGCCGCGCCAACCCAGCTGCGACCCAGAACCCCGCCGCCAGCACGATCGCGCCCGCCAGCATCGCGACCAGCACAGGATCGTACGTGCTGTTGACCGACCACAGCGCCGCCGCGCCGAGCGGCGCCAGCGCACGGGCAACGGTGGCCGGCGTGTTCACTACGCCGGCGATCGCGCCATAATCCTGCCGGCTGACCATCTCCGGGATGGAGGCGCCGCGCACGATGGTGAGGATGCCGTTCGTCACGCTGTAGAGCGCCACCACGGCGATGATCGCCGCGAAGGACGGCGGCAGCCACACCAGCATGGCGAGACTCAATGCAAAACCTGCCACCACCCATGAACCGATAACCCGCATCGGGGCCTTGCCTGCGAAGATCGTCATCGCAATGCGCCCGCCCACCTGCCCAGGCCCGATCACGGCCATCGCGGCGATGATGGCCGCCGTTTCGAAGCCGCGCTCCAGCAACAGCGGATAGAGATGGAAGGTGAAGGCCGTGAACACGGCGGCATGCGCCGTGTAGGCCAGCGTCAGGCTCCAGAACACGGGCGAGGCCATCGCCTGGCGCACGCCCGACCCTCCCTTCGCCCCCTGCGGACCGGCAAGATCGCGCTGGATGATGTCGCACTCCGGCCGGATCGCCCAGCCATAGAGCCCCGCACAGACCACCAGATTGATGACGCCGAGCGCCGTCACCGCGCCGCGCCAGCCCCACAGGTCGATCATCAGCTGGATCAGCGGGATGAACACGGTCGAGGCAAAGCCGGCCCACAGCGTCACGGCGACAATTGCGTCGCGGGCGCCCACAGCGCCGAAGCGGCGCGCCGCGACTGCGAACGCCGCCTCATAAAGCGTCGCCGCCTGAAGCACGCCAAGCAGTCCGACAATCACATAGAGCCCGACAAGATCACTGACCTGCGACCAGGCCAGCATCACCAGCCCCGCCAGCAGCGACCCGCCCGTCATGATGAAACGGCCATGCCCGCGATCGATCGCCCGCCCAAGCGGGAAAGACGCCGCCGCCGCGATCAGCAACCCCGCCGTCGCCGCGCCATAGAGCGAGGTGCGCGACCAGCCTGTCTCGCGTTCGATCTGCTCGGCGATCAGCGGAAAGGCATAGTAGAGCGCACCCCACGAACAGATCTGGCCAATGCCGAGCGCGGCGATGAAGCCCTGCCTGCCTGCCATCCCCACACCGGGCGGCGATGGTGCGATTGCCGTCATCGAACAACGCCCCCGGCCGACGGACAGCCTAGCCTACCGCCACATCCACCATGATCTCGCCCGAGATCGCCTCCAGCGCATCCTGCACCATGACCGCAGACAACCCCGCAGGCAGGCGCAGATTCGCCGCCATGTTGAAGAGCGGCGCGCCAGAATGCGCCCCCGTGCTCAGCCATGTGCGGAAGCTTTCGATATTCGCGCCGAGATCGCTGATCGTCGCCGTCACCTGGCGAACGATGCCGGGCCGGTCCTGGCCCACCACGCTGAACTCCAGCGTCTCCCCCGCCACGGCTGCAGGCGCGCCCGCCGGCGCAATCCGCACTTCCAGCCCCGCCGCATCCACGGCGGATACCGCAGCCCGCAACGCCTCAACCCTGCCCTCCGAAAGATCGACCAGCACCGAGCCGACATAGAGCCCGCCCAGCCGCGACAGATGGCTCTCGAGCCAGTTGCCCCCCGCCGACAGCACAGCCGCCGCCAGCGCCTTGGTCAGGCCAGGCCGGTCGCTGCCGACAACGCTGAGGACAAGCAACGTCATGGAAAACCTCGCAATGAATGACCACCCATGGTTAGGCCAACGCGCCGCCCCGCGCCATGGCCAGGGCACGTTCCGGCGCCGGGTTTGGGGAAAAACAGGTGTCCGAACCCCGGGGGAAACACTGGCGCTGGACCGGCGGGGGAAGATGGGGCCGTTTGTTCACGCTCAGGAAGCGCAGGACATGTCCCCTTGTCGCCCATCCGTGATCTGCCGGCTCTCGCTGAACTTCTGGCCGCTGGTGATCATGGTGATCGCCAGGGGTCGCAAGGCCGCGCGCGGACGGAAAGTGTCTCCCGCAGTCTGCGAACCTCTGATGCTCATGCTCCCGCGCGTCTGAGGCAGCTGCCGTTTGTCCGTATACGGACCTAAAGCGCCAGCATCACACTCCCGCCGCATTCCCCACCGCGCCGCCATATTCGCTGCAGCTGCATACCGGAATCAGCCGCAACGGCGCTGCGTTTCGGGAGCAGAACAGCGTAGGTCCAGATTGTCTGGCCCCCATGTTGAATATGCGGCGCACGAGCAAAGTCTCCTGACCCGCAAAAAGGAGGAGGTTCTCACCATGTACGGCGGCAACCAGAGACAGGGCAAAGGCACACAGGCCTTCGGCGCAGTCGCAGCTGTTGCGCTGACCTTTGGCATGGGCGGCCTCTTCACGGCGATGAACTTCAACGCCGAGCGCATGGAACGCATCTCCTCCGAACTTGTCTTCATCGACCCCCCCGCCCCGCCCGTGGTCGAGGAGATCGAGCCGCTGCCCGTCGTCGAAGCAGTGGAAGACACGCCTGCCCCGCCGACGCCGCCCCCGCTCGTCGCGCCGGAGATCGCGTTCGTGCCGGAAGAAATTCCGGTAATCGCCGCGCCGGTGATCGAAGCTCCGCCCGCTCCTGAACCCGCGCCCGTCATCGCGGCGCACGCGCCCGTCCACTCGCGCTCGGCCCCCCGGCTGATCGCAAGCGACAAGCCCGCCTACCCCACCGCCTCGCAGCGCGCGGGTGAACAGGGCGTCACGCAGCTTGATGTCTGTGTCGCCTCGAACGGCCGCGTCACATCCGTGAGCGTCGCGCGCTCCAGCGGTCACACCCGCCTCGACGAAGCCGCAGCCAAATGGATCCGTGGCGAGCGCTTCATGCCCGCGAAGATCGACGGCGCCGCCCGGGACGTCTGCGGCCACACGGTCGTCTATGAGTGGAACCTGCGCGACGCGTAAGGCCAGGCCCAAAACAAAACCGCCGGCCTTCGCAGGCCGGCGGTTTCAATTTCGAAGCAGAGAAAATCAGCTCTCGGCAATTTCCTTCGCGCCGCCGAGCTTCTCGGCGATGCGGGCGCGTTTGCCGGTGCGGCCACGCAGGTAATACAGCTTGGCGCGGCGAACCTTGCCCTTGCGGCGCACTTCAATGGAGTCCACCGAAGGAGAATTGAGCGGGAACACCCGCTCGACGCCTTCGCCGAACGAGAGTTTGCGCACGGTGAAATTCTCGTTCACACCAGCGCCGGCGCGGGCGATGCAGAGGCCCTCGAAGCCTTGGATGCGCTCGCGGTCGCCTTCCTTGATCTTCACGTTGACGCGCAGCGTGTCGCCGGGCGCGAAGTCAGGGATTTTCTTGCCTTCGGTGACGCGGGCGATTTCCTCGCGCTCGAGGGTCTGGATCAGGTGAGCGGCCATGAATCAGGTCTTTCAGTCGCGGGGTTTCGCCGCCTTCCCCTGCTGAGGGGAGGCTTCCCGGAAAGCGGCGTATAAATCGGGTCTTCTGGCTTTAGTCAACTCCTCGGCCTGATTTCGTCGCCAGGCCGCGACCTTTGCGTGGTCGCCAGAGGTTAACACCGCCGGAATCTCGCGCTCGTCCCAGACCTGGGGCCGGGTATAATGAGGATGCTCAAGCAGCCCCGCCTCGAAGCTTTCGTCCGCGAGGCTCTCGGCATTTCCCGCCACCCCGGGCAACAACCTGACGCAGGCCTCCAGCAGCGCCTGCGCGGCAACCTCTCCCCCCGCCAGCACGAAATCGCCAACCGAGACCTCTTCCAGCCCGCGCGCCTCGATCACCCGCTCGTCCAGCCCCTCGAACCGGCCACACAGCAGGATGACCCCCGGCCCCGCCGCCAGCTCGCGAACACGCTTCTGGTCCAGCGGCCTGCCACGCGGCGACAGATAGATGCGCGGCCGTCCAGCCTGCTCGACACTGTCGATCGCCGCCGCGGCCACATCAGCACGCATCACCATCCCCGCCCCGCCGCCCGATGGCGTGTCGTCCACCGTGCGATGCCTGCCGAGGCCGAATGTCCTAATGTCGACGGCGTCCAGCTCCCATATCCCCTGTCGCAATGCGTTGCCGACAATCGAAACGCCGAGAACCCCGGGGAAGGCTTCGGGAAAAAGCGTGAGGCAAGTGGCGCGGAAACTCATGGCGTCCCGTTAGCGCGCGCCGTCGCCGAATGCACCTGCACCTGGCCTCTTTTGGTAAAGCGGGAACGGTGATAAAGGAAACTCATAGGTTTCCAATTCAGGCAATCCATGTGGGAGGACTATCCTTGAAACTTCGACTTGCGCTTTTCGCCGCTGCCATGATCGCCGCGCCGGCCATCGCACAGGAACCGCCTTCGGACACGGTGAAGGCCGTCGTCGAGAAAGGCGTCAGCATGGACGTGCAGGGCAATGTCGGCACGATCGAGTACAAGCCTGACGGCACGTTCTCGGGCTTCGACGGCATGTTCGCCGGCACCTACAAGGCTGACGGCAACAAGCTCTGCATCACGGTCGAGGCGTTTGGCATGGTCGACGCCTGCCAGGCCTATCCGGACGGCAAGAAATCCGGCGACACGTTCGAGCTCACCTCCGACATGGGCACGATGCAGGTGACGATTCGCTAATCTGCGCAGCTGCACCTGCCCTCTTGCCTGAGGTTCCAAGTCGCGGTTCACTGCGACTTGACACCATCAAGTTGAAGGGTCTGGGAGATAACGCATGAAAATCACGAAATCACTGCTGGCCGCTGCCGTAGCCCTCGCCGCCACACCTGCCCTCGCGCAGACGGCGCCGTCGGACACGATCACGCTGGTGCTCGAAAAAGGCGTCACGATGAGTGTCGCGCAAATGGGCATCACCGGCGACGTCACCTACAAGCCGGATGGCACCTTCTCAGGCTTCGACGGCCAGTATGAAGGCACTTACAAGGTCGACGGCACCAAGCTCTGCCTCACGTCTGCGGCCGTCGGCCAGGACAATACCTGCTTCGATTACCCCACGGGCCAGAAGTCGGGCGACAAGTTCAAGATCACCGACCCCAATGTCGGCGAGATCGAGATCACGGTGAAATAGGCTTCAGCCCTTCGGCTGGAACTGCGGCGGGCGCCCCTCAAGGGCGCCCGTTCTGCTTTCTGCATGGCGTTTCCCGCCCCACCTTTACCGATTGTGATGTGGCGCCCGCTTTCGGGGCGCCTAAGAATAGCTGGATGAAAGCAGGCCAGCGCCAGTCGGGTTGGGCATTTGCAGCAGCGCTTGCAGCGCTCGCCCTCGCCGCCTGCGAGAGCATGTACGACGCGCAGGCTGTGCGTGAGCATCCTGCCCCCGGCAGGCTCGTCGCAGTGGAAGACGGACGCCGCATCCAGATCGACTGCCGCGGAACAGGCTCGCCGACCGTCGTCTTCCAGTCGGGCGGCGACCTCATGGGCGCGCTCGGCTGGCAGCCTGTCATGCAGCAGGTCTCGCAGAAGTCACGCGCGTGCGCCTACAGCCGCGCCGGCATTCTCTGGAGCGATCCGGCCAGCGGCGCCTTCAGCCCGCAAGAGGTCGCGCATGATCTGCACGCGGCCCTCAGGGCTGCCGGCGAGCGTGGGCCCTACGTGCTGGTCTCGCATTCGCGCGGCGGCCTCTACAGCATGATCTTCGCAGGTCTCTACAAGGATGAGATCGCGGGCATGGTGTTCGCGGACTCATCCCACCCCGATCAGGAATCGAAATTCAGGGAAGCAGGCCTGAGCGTTGGCGAATACGTATCCCCCGCACAGGAGCTTGCCCTCGCCTTCAGGTGGACGGGCCTGATGCGGCTCTCCGACTATCCAGCCGATCCCGCGATCGCGGAAACGGTGAACGCCTTCTACCCCAAATCCGCCCAAGCCAATGCGCGCGAGGCGCGTCAGCGGTCAGTGACGATGGCGGAGGCTGGCAAGCATCGCGACCTGCAGAACTGGCCGGTCGTCGTGCTGGCCCGCGAACTGCCGCAACAGACGCAGGCCCGCAGGCGCGCCGACGCGCATGATGCCTATCTCCTGTCCGCCGATGGCCTCGTCGCAGGCTCGGACACGCCCGAGAGCGAGATCGTCTGGCGGCGCCTGCAGGCGGATCTCGCAACCTGGTCGAGCCGCGGGCGGCTGCAGATCGTGCCCGAGTCCAACCATGCCTTCTTCTTCCACCGGCCCGACATGGTCGCAGCCGCCGTGGACGAAGTGCTCGCTGCCAGCCGGGTTGTCAGGCGGCGGCCGGCTCCGGCGGGGTAGTCGCCGGCTGGTTCTTTGCGACGATCTGCGTCGCCGCCATGTCGCCCGACACATTGCCCACTGTGCGGAAGATGTCCGGCACCGCCTCCACAGCAACAAGCAGACCCAGCAATTCGATCGGCACGCCCATCGCCATGGAAATCGGCGCGACGCTGGCAATGAAGGAAATCTCGCCCGGCAGGCCGACCGAGCCGATGCTGATCGCAATCGCCACAAGCCCGCCCACGATGATGGCGCCAGGCGAAAGTTCGACCCCGAATACGCTCGCGCAGAAAAACACCACGCCGAGATTGGCGACAGGGCTGGTCATGCGGAACACCGCAACCGCCATCGGCAGCACAAGGTTCACCACCCGCTCCGGCGTGCCCATCGCATCGCGCGAGCGCTCGACCATCAGCGGCAGGGACGCCAGCGAGGAGCGGCTCGATATCGCGACAGCCAGCACCGGGGCCGTCGCGTTCATGAACCGCGCGGGGTTCGCCCTGCCCCAGATGAAGGCGAACAGAAAGGCGATCGGCACGATGGCAGCGGTCACGCCCGAGACCAGCACGATGTAGTGCAGGATCAACCCGGCAATCCCGATGCCCGCCGTCAACCCGACGCCAAGCGCCAGCGCGAATACGCCCAGTGGCGCGGCAAGAAGCACCCAGCGCACGATGATGATCATCGTGTCGGCGACCGCGCGGAAGAACGCGACCATGGGCGCCCGCTGGGCGGCGGGCAGCTGCGTCGCGGCAAATCCGAAAAACAGCGCAAAAACGACCAGCGGCAGGATCGCGCCCTCGGCTGCGGCGGCAACGGCATTGCCCGGCGCCAATGCCGCCAGCCATTCGCCCATCGTCGGCGGGGCGGCAGCCTGCACCGCCTCGCCGCCGGCGCGCGCGATGAAGCTTGCCGCCGCCGTGGGGTCGACCGGGGCGAGGGAGAGCAGCAGCGGAAACACCAGGCAGGCAAAGGCTGTCGCCGAGACCAGCAGGACGCCGAAAACGAAGATCGCGCGCGCAGCAACCCTGCCGCTCGATGCAGCGTCCGCAACGGACGCCACGCCCGTGACCAGCAGCGAGAACACCAGCGGGATCACCGTCATGCGCAGGAGGTTGAGCCAGAGATCGCCGACATGCCCGACCTGCGAGAGCATGCCGACGATATTCGGATCGCCCGATGCCGCCCCCCAGGCGCCCACCGCAACGCCAGCCGCCAGCGCCAGCAGCGTGATGACGCTGAGCCATTTCAACATGCGAGAACTCCAGCCCCTGATGCCTGCCCCGAAGACTGGCCCCGGAAAGCAGCGCAACGCTAGCAGGTAAATCGCAGCTCACGCCACAGCCCGTGCGGGCGCCAGAGACGGATGCAGCGATTGAGAGATCGGAGACAGTTCGCATTGACGGCGCGCTGGTCTATACAGGCCCGGAATGAGGCAGGGCGCGACACAGCAGGCACAGGCGGCGGAGAGCTCGGGCGGCGGCGCGATGCGCGCCGCCTTTCTTGCGTTCGCCGTTCTCGCCATCGTCGTCTGGATCGGCATCGCCATCGGCGCCAACACCCGCACGCCGGGCGTGGTCGGCCTTGCAGCTACCGTGTTCGGCGGCCTGTTCTCTGCGGTCCTCACCATCGCGATCGGCGGGACCATCGCGCTGAAACTGGGCGCAGGCGCCCCGGTGCCGCTGCCTGCAGCGGCAGCGACCGACACGCCCTTTCCCGAACTTGCCCCTGCGCTGGCCGAACTCGAAGCCCTGCAGCACCCCGCCGCACACAGGACAGTCGAACGCGCGGCCTGGCGCGCGCCACTGGGCGCGTCGGCAGGTATTGCGCTGTGGTCGGCAATCGTGGCGATGGGCGCGCCGGGCGGCGTGCTTGACTTCGCCGCAGTGATCCTGGGCGGCGCGCTTGCCGGCTATGGATGGGCGCTGGCCCAGGCCGCGCGCGAGAACGCCGACATCTATTCGCAACGCGCAGTGGACGTGCTGGTTGGCGGACTCGGCGCGTTCAACTGGCGCAATGCGGCGAGTGTCGATCTTGGAAGCGTGTCGCGTGCTGGCCTCCTTCCTGTCTCCTCAGGCGCGAGGACAAGCGGCGAGGTTGCCGGCGCGCATGCTGGACTTGCCGTTCGCATCACACCCCTCGAGACGATCCCGCCATCGGGCGGGGACAAGACCTCTGTGTTCAAGGGGCTGCTCGTCGACATCACGGCGCCGCATCTCGGTGCGGCCGCGATGGACGAGCTGGCAGCGGCGATGCCCGCCGCGCCTGCCTTGATCGCACAGCTGTCCACCCTGCCTCACCTCGGCGCCCCCCGAAGCGCGATCGTCGATGGCCGCCTCTTTCTTGCAATCCCTGAGACGGGCGCCCCGCGCGTGTTCGATCCACCGTCGCAGCCGGGCGCGCTCCTTGCCGCCCCACGCCTTGCCCGCATCCGGCAGGTGCTGGGCGCTGTCGTCCACGTTGCGGACGCGCTTGCGGCCCCGACGCAAGCCTGACTCAACAATCCCTTGTTTCGCCCCAATTGACGCCGTTCGGCGGCCCCAATCGGCTGCGACAGGTTGTGCACGACGGGACCGGAGACCGGCCCGCGGGTCTTGCCTCAGGGCAAGGTTTTTGAGGACTGCACGTGAGAACCTCGATCCGCCTCCTGCTCGCCGCGCTGCTGATCAGCTGCGTGACATGGGCTGCCGCGGGCACGCTGCCGCCCCACGACACCCCGCAAGCCGCCAGCCTCGCCTTGAATGAGCACTAGGCACAACCATCCGCGCTCCGGCGCATCTCCTGGGGACCCACAATGAAAGCCCGCACCGCCCTCGCCGCCATCCTCGCCCTCGCAACAGCAGGCGCGCTCACCACCACGTCCGCGCTCGCCAAGCCGCCGCGCCATCCCGCGGTGCACTCCTACATCCTGCTCGACCGGACTGGTTCGATGGAGCCGATCTGGAACGAAGCCCTCTCCTCGGTGAACGCCTATGCCGATGGGCTGGCGGCGCTCGATGGCGGGCCGCGGGTCGACGCCGATATCACACTCGCCGTGTTCGATGCGCAGGACGGCCTGCAGTTCGACGTGCTGCGCCAGGGCGTCGATGCCGGCGACTGGAACGATGTCACAACCCGCGAAGTGACCCCGCGCGGGATGACGCCGCTCTATGACGCGATCGGCCGCATCGTCTCGCTCGCCGAGAAGGACAAGCCGGAAAAGGCCGTGCTCGTGATCATGACGGATGGCGAGGAAAACTCCTCGACCGAGATGACCAAGAAAGCTGCCAAGGCCGCGCTCGACCGCGTGCGCGCCAAGGGCTGGGAAGTCGTCTTCCTCGGCGCCGAGTTCTCCAACTTCGACGACGCCGAAGGCGTCGGCCAGAGCTCATCGCGCAACATGGCCGTGTCGAAGGACCAGCTGTCGGACTCGATGGACCGTCTTGCCCAGAAGTCCAAGAACTATGCGTCCGGCGCTGCGCCCTCCGTCGAATGGAATGCCGAAGACCGCGCCGCGGCGAAAGAGGATGAGGTCAAGCAGCGCACGGGCGGAAATAACCGCTGATCCTCTGCCGAAGCCTGGAAAAGACAGGTGTCGGGACGTTCGGATCACGCCAGCCCACATGACGCGATCCCGATCTGGACGGCCAGGTCCGGCTGCAAAGACCATCCCTATTGAGCGGCGCACGAATCTGTTGTCCCCATGCGGTTGGGGAAACGACACCAGGGGACTGACAATGAGATTTCGCCTCGTGCTCGCCGCCAGCCTGCTCGCGCTTGCTGCGTGCCAGCCAACCGCAACGCCGAGCGAACAGCCAGCGGCCGCTGCGCCCGCTGAAACGGCGGTCGCCGAAGCGCCCGCAGCCGGATGCGCTGCAATGTCCGAAGTGATGTGGGGGCCGATCGGGCCCAGCGATCATCCGTCCTACCGCATCGAGGCCTACGCCAATGGCAGCATCTGCGAGGCCGCAGTCGTGACGCTGACGATCCGCGCGCGCGACGGGTTCCCGATCTATGCCTGGGCAGGCGCGGCCCAGCATCTTTTCGGGCTCGCCGACCAGCCGGACACGGCCGCGATGAACAAGGCACTTGCCGAATGGATGGACAGCAGCGGCATCGAAACCACCGCGGCCCTCCCGCCGTGGGATCAGACCGAGGGCCAGCCCGATCGCGCGGAATTCCCGTTCATGCCCGCAGAATGGCTGGACAAGGCGACCTATGAGGCGATGCGCGCAGAGAAGCTGCACACCTACTGCTTCCCTCAGGGCATGGAGAGCCTCAGCTGCCTCGTCCTGCGCGACGGCCAGGTCGAGGAGATCGGCCTGCAACTGTTTCCAGGCTGACAGCTAACTGGCGCGCAGGGATTGCAGGTAGGCGATCAGCGCATCAGCGGTCCGCACATCGAAGTCGAACTCGGGCATGTCCTGATGCCCCACACGTATCCCTGTGATCAGGTCGTTCGCCAGCGCATCGGCCTGATAGCGCGCAAGCATCTCGCGCATGGGCGGCGCGCCGGCGCGCGGGCTTGTGGCAGACTGGTCGAGCGCATGGCATCCGGCGCACTCACGCTCGGCAATCGCGCGCCCGTCGGCGACCAGCGGGTCGGCGGCCTGCGCAACCGGCCTGGCCGGCTGCGCGTTGCAGGCGGCCAGCGCGAGGAAGGCCAGGACAGCAGAGGCCAGGACAGCGGAGGCCAGTTTCCGTTTCATCGGCTCATCTTCCCGGAAATCCGCGCAGATCACGCGGTCCATGCATAGCACAGCGTCCTCATCGAAGGCATTGATATAGGCCAATCGAATGCTTCGACCTGCGCGCAGGCATCGGTCCCGTCATCGTGAAGGCGCACCAGGAACCGGACAGGCTCCCGTTCGGTGAGATCGCGCTGTTCGGACAGGCAGAAACCCTGACCCGCAGGGATGGTGAACGCCGGAGCGGCCCGTGGCTGGTGCGGCAACGACAGCACGCAGCCGCTCTCCCTGATCGGTGCGCCGCTGACCGGCGGGACGCCTCATGCCGGACGGGCGGAGCCCCTCGCGAAACACCTGCAAAGCCCGCCCTTCGGGCTGAATCAGCCCGAAAGTGTGGTTTACGGGCTGCTCTGGAAGCCCCGGGCCGCCTGCGGCGCCGTCCGTGCTCGCTTTCTTCACAAAAGCCCTGTATTGCCGCGCCAAATCCAGCCCCTCCCCCGGCCCAGACCCGAAACGACGCACACATGCAACTGCGCAACATCGCCATCATCGCCCACGTCGACCACGGCAAGACGACGCTCGTCGACTGCCTGCTCAAGCAGTCGGGCGTCTTCCGCGACAACGAAGCCACGTCCGAACGCATGATGGATTCGAATGATCTCGAGCGTGAGCGCGGCATCACCATTCTGGCCAAGGCGACCTCGGTCGTGTGGAACGACATCCGCATCAACATCGTCGACACGCCCGGCCACGCCGACTTCGGTGGCGAGGTGGAGCGCATCCTCAACATGGTGGATGGCGCCATCGTTCTCGTCGACGCCGCCGAAGGCCCGATGCCGCAGACCAAGTTCGTGGTGTCGAAAGCGCTCAAGATCGGCCTCAGGCCCATCGTCTGCATCAACAAGATCGACAAGCCGGAAGAGCGTCACGTCGAAGTCGTCAACGAAGTCTTCGACCTGTTCGCCAATCTCGATGCGACCGACGAGCAACTCGATTTCCCGATCATCTACGGTTCAGCCAAGAACGCCTGGATGAGCCTCGATCCGGCCGTGAAGACCACAGACATGGCCGCACTGTTCGAGACCGTGCTGAAGCATGTGCCGCCGCCGCGCGTCGACAATGGCCCGTTCCGCATGCTCGGCACCACGATTGGCTCCGACCCCTTCCTCGGCCGCATCCTCACCGGCCGCGTCGACTCGGGCTCGGTGAAGCCGAACCAGACCGTCAAGGTTCTCTCCCGCACGGGCGAAGTGATCGAAACCGGCCGCGTCTCGAAAGTGCTCGCATTCCGCGGCCTCGTCCGTTCCCCCATCGACGAAGGCAAGGCCGGCGACATCGTCTCGATCTCAGGCCTCACGAAAGCCACCGTCGCCGACACAATCTGCGATCCGTCCGTCACCGAGGCTATGCCCGCCCAGCCGATCGACCCGCCGACGCTGGCCATGACGTTCCGCGTCAACGATAGCCCGCTCGCCGGCACGGAAGGCAAGAAGGTCACCAGCCGCGTGATCTGGGACCGCCTGCTGAAGGAAGCTGAAGGCAATGTCGCGCTCAAGATCTCGCGCGCGCCGGATTCGGACGCGTTCGAAGTCGCAGGCCGCGGCGAACTGCAACTTGCTGTTCTGATCGAAACCATGCGCCGCGAAGGCTTCGAGCTTGGCGTGTCGCGTCCCAAGGTCGTGATGCAGAAGGACGAGACGACGGGCGAAACCCTCGAGCCGATCGAGGAAGTGGTCATCGACGTGGATGACGAACATTCCGGCGTTGTCGTGCAGAAGCTGTCCGAACGCCGCGCCGACATGATGGACATGCGCCCGTCGGGTGTTGGACGCACACGCCTCGTATTCCATGCCCCGACGCGCGGCCTGATCGGTTACCAGGGCGAATTGCTGTCCGACACGCGCGGCACCGCCGTGATGAACCGCATCTTCTACCAGTACGCCCCGCACAAGGGCGAGATCAGAGGCCGCCACACAGGGGTTCTGATCTCCAACGGCGCCGGCGAGAGCGTGGCGTTCGCGCTGTGGAACCTCGAGGACCGCGGCCCGATGATGATCGAGCCTGGCATCAAGGTCTATGAAGGCATGATCATCGGCGAACACACGCGGGGCAATGATCTCGAAGTGAACGTGCTGAAGGGCAAGAAGCTCACCAACGTGCGCGCCTCGGGCGCCGACGAAGCCGTGCGCCTGACGCCGCCGATCCGGATGACGCTGGAGAAGGCGCTGGCCTACATCCAGGACGACGAACTGGTCGAAGTGACGCCGGAGAACATCCGACTGCGCAAGGTCTGGCTCGATCCGAACGACCGCAAGCGCAATTCGCGTGCGGCCGTCGAGGCGTAGTCCTGAGCCAACTTCCGCCCTGCCCCAGCTGCGCGTCCACCCTGACCTACGAGGACGGCGCCACGCTGGTGTGTCCAGAGTGCGCCCACGAATGGTCGCCGGGCTCCGGGCCGCCAGCTGACGGTCCGCGCGTCTACAAGGACGCCAACGGCAATGTGCTGGAGGACGGCGACACGGTCACACTGATCAAGGACCTGAAGCTCAAGGGGTCCTCGCAGGTCGTGAAGCAGGGTACCAGGGTCAAGGGTATCCGGCTTGTCGACGAGGACCATGACATCGACTGCAGGATCGATGGCCTCGGCGCGATGAAGCTGAAATCCGAGTTCGTCAAAAAGCAGCGCTAACCACGCTCGTCCTTGGGCGAGCCCATCACGATATAGCTGGTGATCGAGGCAACTTCCGGCACCTGCCCCAGCACCTCCGTGTGGAAGTGCTTGTAGGCTGCAAGATCCTCCACCTCGACGCGCAGAATGTACTCGATCGCGCCGGTGACATTGTGGCACTCGCGCACCTGAGGGGCGGCCGACATCGCCTTCTCGAAATTGCGCTGGTTGCGCTTGTGATGCTCGGACAGGCCAACAGCGACATAAGCGGTGAAGCCGCCGCCCGTCGCGGCGCGGTTCACCACGGCGCGATAGCCCGCGATCACTCCTTCCCGCTCGAGTTCCTGAACGCGGCGCAGGCAGGCCGACGCGGACAGGCCGACCTTCGCAGCAAGATCGGCGTTGGTGATCCGGCCATCCTGCTGCAGCTCGCGCAAGATTCTGCGGTTGATGTCATCCAGTTTCGTCATGGATTGTGGAACTGGCTGATCGAAGCGCCAGAACGCAAGCACATTCGCACTGAGCCTCGGTATTATTGCGAAATGTTGACCGCCGAACTCTTCACGGCCCTCGTGGCCTTCGCCTTCGTGTCCTCGATCACGCCGGGGCCGAACAATCTCATGCTCATGACGTCAGGCACGAATTTCGGCTTTGTGCGGACGATCCCGCACATGCTGGGTGTGTCGATCGGCTTCATGCTGATGATCGTTCTTGTCGGCGCCGGCCTTGCGAAGGTGTTCGAGATCTATCCCCTCGCCCACACGATCCTGAAATATGCGAGCTGCGCATACCTTGTCTGGCTCGCCTGGAGGATTGCGACATCCGCGCCGCCGGGGGCGAAGGGCGTCGAAGGCAGGCCGGAGCCGATGACCTTCATCCAGGCGGCGCTGTTCCAGTGGGTGAACCCCAAGGCTTGGACCATGGCGCTGACGGCCGTCTCCGCCTACACGCTGCCGGCTGACCCGATCGTGAGCCTGCTGGTCGTCGCAGCCGTGTTCGGCGCGATCAACCTGCCCTCGGTCGGCTCATGGACGCTGCTGGGCATGCAGCTGCGGCGCTTCCTCAACGATCCCGTCAGGCTGCGCGTGTTCAACGTGACGATGGCAGTTATCCTTGTCGCGACGCTCTACCCGATTGTGTTTGCCGCGCCTCACTAGCGGCTATTTCACCAGCTTCGCGCGCTCGATCGATTCCACGATCAACTCACGTGCGCGGTCGGGTCCGTAGAGGCCTTCGATCTTCACCCACTTGCCGGGCTCGAGATCCTTGTAGTGCTCGAAAAAGTGCACGATGCGCTCCACCAGGATTTCGGGCAGGTCCTTGTAGTGTTTGACCTTCTCGTAATAGCGCGTGAGCTTGGGATGCGGCACGGCGAGGATCTTCTCGTCCTGCCCCTTGTCATCCGTCATCATCAGCACGCCCACCGGCACGCAGCGCACAACGCAGCCCGGCACCAGCGCTCGGTTGCCCACAACCATCACATCGATCGGGTCGCCGTCGAGCGATAGCGTGTGCGGGATGAACCCGTAGTTACACGGATAGCGCATCGACGTGTACAGGAACCTGTCGACGAACATCGCGCCTGAGGCCTTGTCGATCTCGTACTTGATCGGCTCACCGCCAAGCGGAACCTCAACCAGAACGTTGACGTCCTCAGGCGGGTTGGGTCCGCTTGTTATCTTTGAAAGGTCCATGCGGGAGTCCTGTCATCGGGCCAGCAGGTTGACGTCGCCGCGCCTGCAATATCCCCACCGGGCCGGACCGCCAAGCCCAACTGTCGGCCCGCGCGAAACTCACGCAGCTTCCGCCACGGCGCGCAGCATGGCGCGGACGTCGATCGGCTTGGCCAGCACCCCGGCCGGTCCCGCCTTGCGATAGGATTCGACCTGATCCGGCAGCACATTGGCCGTGCAGGCGATCACCGGCGTTGCAGCATTCGGCCCGGTTCCGGCGCGAAGCTGCGCCAGCACGTCAAGTCCGTCCATCTCCGGCATCACCATGTCGAGCAGGACAACGTCGAACTTCTCGCGCGCCATCAGCTCCAGCGCCTCTTCGCCAGAGGCGCATTCGGTCGTGCAGTGCCCCGCAGCCCGCAGCATGGCGCCGAGGACATAGAGATTTCGTGGATTGTCATCGACGCACAGTACGCTGCGGACCGGGGCGTCGGCCGCCTCACCGGCCTGGACACCAGATTCCCGCCCCTCCGTCGTCAACGGCGCCGCGATGCGGACGGTGAAGCGCGAGCCCCGACCGCTCTCGGTCTCGAGCGTCACATCGCCGCCCATGGCGATGGCGAGCTGCTGCGCGATGTGCAGACCAAGACCAAGGCCGCCATGACGGCGCCTCGCGGTGACGTCGATCTGTTCGAAGGGGAGGAATATACGCTCGATGGCTTCGGCAGGCACGCCTGGCCCGGTGTCGCCCACCTCGATCACCACGCATTGTGCGCCGCCGGGTCCGCGCTCGGGCCAGGCCTCCAGAGAGACAGCGCCCTGCTGCGTGAACTTCACCGCGTTGGCGACGAGGTTGCCGATGACCTGCAGCACCCGCGCACTGTCGGCGTTGCGCGGGGCCGCCAGCGCGGGGTCAATGATGACTGAAAGCGACAGCCCCTTGGCGCGGACGTCCGCCGCCCAGATAACGGCCGCATCTTCGATCAGGCGAAGCAACGATACAGGCTCTGGCTGGATCCTCACCTTGTCAGCATTGAGCGCGGCCAGGTCGAGCAGGTCGTTCAGCACGACCAGCATCTGCTTGCTCGCATCCTCCAGAACGCCGAGCGTTCGACGCTGGACAGGGTCGAGCCGCGACTGCGACAGCAGCAGCGCACAGCTCATGACGGCGTTCATCGGCGTGCGAAGCTCGTGGCTCATCACGGCCATGAAGTCTGTCTTGGCGCGGCTCGCCTTCTCGGCAGCTTCGAGCGCGTCACCCAATCGTCCATTCTGGACCGTAAGCTGCGCTTCGGCGTCACGCTGCGCCGTAACATCCCTGAAAACGCTGACGACGTATTCGATCGCGTGAGACCCGGGATCCCGGACTGGCGCAGCATTGAGACTGATCCAGCGGCGGCTGCCATCATGGCGATCGATGGCCATGCCGACGTCGCGGACGATTTCGCCCGAGCGCAACGTTCGCGTCACCGGATATTCATCAGGCGGAAACGCAGAACCGTCCGGCCTTGTCGTTCGCCAGCGCGAGTCGGTGACGGACCGCCCAAATTGCTGGTCTCGTGTCAGGCCCAGTATCTCTACCGAGGCTGGATTGGACTCGATAATCCGCCCGGTTGCATCGGAGATATTCACGCCTTCATTCATGGCGTTGAAGATGAGCTCAAACTGGCCCTGCCGCGCACGTTCCGCGTCTGTCGTTTTCGCAGCATGCATGGCCCTGTTCGCAGCCCGGCGGTGCGACAGGAAAGCAGCGACGAGTTCTGCGGTTTTCTCAAGACGCACGATCTCCTGCGCGCCGAACCTGCCAGGATCGTTGTGGCCCACAGCCAGCACGCCTGCTGGACAACCCGACTCCGCGCCGACCGGAACGCCTATGAAACTGCGCACGTTGGGTGGCCCGAAGACATGGCGAGCGCGTTCAAAGCGGGGATCAGCAGCGGCATCGGCGACCTGCACGGTCGCTCCCAGTTCAAGCGGCAGCGAGCACATGCATTCGTCTCGTGGCATGGATGCAGCCGCCGCGAAGGACGAGGAGACTTCATAGGCGGTGTCGGCGTCGTGCACGACGAAAACAGCAAGACTGCCGCCGCAGATATCAAGGGCCAGCATCACCAGCTTGTCGAGATCGGCACAGCGACCCTTGCCGAGCAGGTCCAGCTCGTGAAGGGCCGCACGCATGTCGTCGCTGGCGCCGGGCGGGATGGCCGTCCGCCCCGCGACATCCTGATCAGCCGACGCTTCCGTATGCAGTTGCACACCCCTGTCTGTCATGCGCGTGATCACCGTTTCGGCTGGTCGTCGCCGACACGGCGCGCACGCTGACGGATCCTCGCGCGGGCGACGGCGAGGATGAGGCTCGCCGTGTCGATCGGCTTGCCGACAATGCCAGCGATGCCGGTGACATCAGCAAGCTGGCTACGGGCAAGCGTCAAGTTGGCAGTGCAGATGATGATCGGTGTTTCGCGGTTGGGTCTGAGACCGCGCATGTGCCGCGCGAGCGCGACACCGCCAACTTCCGGCATCACGAGGTCCAGCACCACGACATCGAAGCGGCGGCTGTCGAGCCGGCCCAGCGCCTCGGCGCCGGAGCCGCAGGTCTCAACCCCATGCCCGACCGAAGTCAGGATGGCGCTCAGGATGTCGAGGTGGCGGTCATTGTCATCGACCACCAGAATGTCCCGCGCAGCGGCGAGGCAGATCCAGTCAGATGCCCGATGATCAAGCGCAGACGCGCGATCGTGAGACACGGTCTCGCATGAAGCGGCCAATGGGGCAGCCGCGGTCCTGATTTCGCGAGGGAGCCGTGGCGCATCCATCGCCGCCTCCCATGGCGCGTCATTCGCCGTCGAGGCGAATCGCCAACCCCTTGCTTATAGCATGGTTAACACCCTGGCAACGCTGCGAGCTGCCGAACCCGGGCGGCAGGATCGGCTGGCCAGCAGGCCCCTGCGGCAGCTGAAGGTCAGCCCTTGCCCGCCAGCCCCAGCAACCTCAACCGCAGCGCATTGAGGCGAATGAAGCCCTCGGCGTCCTTCTGATCGTAGGCGCCCGCATCGTCCTCGAACGTCACATGCGCGGCTGAGTAGAGCGAGTTGGGAGACGCCCTGCCGGTTGTGATCACATTGCCCTTGTAGAGCTTGAGCGTGACCGTGCCCGTGACGTTTGCCTGTGACTTGTCGATGGCCGCCTGCAGCATCTCGCGCTCGGGCGCGAACCAGAAGCCGTTGTAGATCAGCTCCGCATAGCGCGGCATCAGCTCGTCCTTGAGGTGGCCGGCGCCGCGATCAAGCGTAATGCTTTCGATGGCGCGGTGGGCCTGCAGCAGGATCGTGCCGCCGGGCGTCTCATAGACGCCGCGCGACTTCATGCCGACGAAGCGATTCTCGACGAGGTCGAGCCGGCCGATGCCGTTGTCGCGGCCGAGATCGTTGAGGGCCGCAAGCAGCGTGGCGCCGGAGAGTTTTCTGCCGTTGAGTGAGACAGCGTCGCCGCGCTCGAAACCAATCTGGATCTCGGTCACGACGTCCGGCGCTTCCATCGGCGAGATGGTGCGCTGGTAGACATAGGACGGCGGCTCGACGGCTGGGTCTTCAAGCACTTTGCCTTCGGACGACGAGTGCAGCAGGTTGGCGTCGACGGAGAACGGGGCCTCGCCGCGCTTGTCCTTCGCTACCGGAATCTGGTGCTTCTCGGCGAACTCGATCAGGTCGGTGCGCGACTTGAACTCCCAGGTCCGCCACGGCGCGATTACCTTGATGTTGGGGTTCAGTGCGTAGGCCGAGAGTTCGAAGCGGACCTGGTCGTTGCCCTTGCCGGTCGCGCCGTGGGCGATGGCGTCGGCGCCTGTTTCTTTCGCGATCTCGACAAGCCGCTTGGCGATCAGCGGGCGCGCGATCGACGTGCCCAGCAGGTACTGGCCTTCATAGACGGCGTTGGCGCGGAACATCGGGAAGACGAAGTCGCGGACAAACTCCTCGCGCACATCCTCGATGAAGATGTTCCCGGGCTTGATGCCCATCAGCTCCGCCTTCTTGCGGGCTGGCGAGAGTTCCTCGCCCTGCCCGAGATCGGCAGTGAAGGTGACGACTTCGCAACCATACTCGGTCTGCAGCCATTTCAGGATGATCGAGGTGTCGAGGCCGCCGGAATAGGCGAGCACGACTTTCTTCGGAGCCAGTTTGGCGGCGGACATGGTCATCTCCCGGGCAGACAGGCCAATCGGATGGGCGCTTATAGCCCCCGCGGCCCGGCTCGCAAGCGATGTGGCGGCGCCGGCTGCGGCGGGGTGTGGCGCGGATGGACGGGCGTGCTAGATTTCGCATCAGGAGCGGGCGACCGGCCCGCCTGTTGGGGAGACTTCATGGCTCGCCTTGCTGCATTCGGAAGACTGGTTCGCGGCGCCCTGTTCGGGATGATCGCCGCTGCCGCATGCGCGCCAGCGCTGGCGCAGCCTGCGCTGTGGGCCGTCAAGGACGCCGATTCAACGGTCTACATGCTGGGCACCGTTCACCTGCTGCGTCCCGAGACGGAATGGCAGTCTGAAAAGCTGGATGCGGCGATGGCCGAGGCCAAGGAGCTGTGGCTGGAGCTGCCCACCACGGACGCTGCAGCGATGGCGGGCGAGATGCTGCCTCTGGTGACGCAGTACGGACTGTCGCCTGGCAAGCCGCTGTCGAAGAGCCTGACCGAAGAGGAGCTCAAGACGCTCGACGAGGCGGCGAAGCTGGCGGGGCTTTCGGGCGCGCAGCTCAACATCTTCCGGCCGTGGTTCGCGGCGCTCACAATCTCGAACGCCGCGATCACCCGGGCGGGGTATGACCCGATGTCGGGCGTCGACAGCAAGATCGAGAAGGCGTTCGCTGCGCGCGGCATCAAGCCCCGGGGGCTCGAGACGGCCGAACTGCAGATCAAGGTCTTCGCCAGCATGACGCCGGAGCAGGAATTGCGCTACCTTCGCGAGACGATTGAGGAGTACGAGGCCGCGCCTGTCGAACTCGACAAGATGGTGGACCAGTGGTCGAAGGCCGATCTTGCCGGAATGGAGGAGATGTTCGTCACCGAGATGAAGGTCGAGGAACCGGAACTCTATGCGGCCCTGCTGACTAATCGCAACGCCAGCTGGGTGACGCAGATCGAGGGCATTCTCGCAGGCAAGGGCGTGAGCTTCATGGCGGTTGGCGCCGGCCACCTGATCGGGCCGGACAGCGTGATCGCGATGCTGGCGGCCAGGGGCGTCAAGGCGGAGCGGGTGCAGTAGGCGTCAGGCCAGCGCGAGCTCGATCAACGAACGCGAGGCCGATCGGACAGCTTCGGCTGCCGGCAGGAACGCAACACCGGTCAGCGCGGAGGTGTAGGCGCTGTCGCCTGTGGGACTGACGCCGAGATCGGCTCGCAAGGTCCGCAGAGAAGCATCAAACAGCGATAGCATCCGGACCATGCCAGCCGGCAGGACGCCGAGCGGAATTTTCCTGGCCCGTTCGGGATGTGCCGCGCGCATTTCCAGCGCCATGCGCGACATGGTCCACGTTTCTCCTGTTGCAATCAGGCGGCAGGCGCCATGGCGGCGACCCGAACCGTGGCGAGGTCAGGGACATCGACGACCGGAAAATCGACTGGCGGCACGGCGGGATAGGCGCCCGTGAGGATCATGGCGAGCGCCTGCAGCGACGTTCCGATCTCGGCATCGAGCGCTGGACCGAGGATGAAGCCGGGATCCACCGCGACCAGCCGCTCGGGCTGCCAATCACGATTCACACTCAAGTGCTACGGACGCGGGCGGAGTCCGGATCAGCCGGCCATCCGAAAGGCGCGAAGCACACACCTCGACAGAGCGCCGCAGCAGCCTGTCGCAGACGCCCGCCAGCCACGCCACCGCCTTGTGCGCGTCGCCGAGTTCGGCGCGGGTCTTGGTGATGGACGGGTCGTGATTGTCGAACAGCGCGCGGGCGCCTTCGTTCTTCTCCAGCGACTGGATCCAGAAGAAGGACGCCCAGCGCAAGAAAGGCAGCCGCCGGAAAAGAAGACGCCGGCCTCTTGGGGAGACCGGCGCCAGGCAGCGTCGAGAACGATTGGGGAGGAGAGAGTCGTTCCGCGCGAGTAGGTCGCCGCCGGGCAGTGGGGAGGAGAAGCCCGGCGGAATTCAGGGTGTCAGACGATGATGCGGCTCGCCGCGTCCAGCATGTGGGCGAACAGCACGGAGCCGGCGAAGGCCGCGGGGATGGCGGCGAGCAGGCCGAGGAGTTCCGGCGCGCGGAAGGTTTTGGGGAGGAAGTTCATGTGCAGCTCCATTTTTTGTCGGGGTCTCTGTCGGCCCCTGGGTGGTTTGGCTGGCGGGTTTTTTTGTCGTCCCGTCCATGTGTGAGTATCTACATGCGCCTTGAGTGAAATGCAATGAACAAAATCGATAATGTTCAATATTTCTGCTGCAGGTGCGATCACAGACACGCGAGCAATTGTTGCGACTGCGAACAAACCGGCGCGTGGAGGCGTGTCCGTAGGGCCGTTGCGCACCTACAAGACACTGTATTTGATCGCTTTTTCATGGAATGTGGGACCCGGCATGGGACGCCCCGCATGTTTGCGCGTCTCAGCTTATCGGCGGAGCTACCAGCAGGAAGAGTGTCGCGGATCCCGCGTCCCCGGGCAGGCCTGTCCACGACCAGTCCCTGGAAAACCTATCGTCGGTTCGAGAGGCTCTTCACACTCGCCCGCATCCATCCCGCGCCGCTGAACGGTGGAATGAGCGGCCTCGATCCGGGATGGATGCGTGCAGTATCTCAAAGGTCTGGAGGCGGGCCTGCCCGACGCTGTCAGCGCCTTGCTGAAATGCCCGTCAGCATGAGGCGCAGGAGGCCTTCCATCTCGGGGATCAGGGCATCCAGCTGCTCAGTGGTCCAGAGCTGAGGGATGCGGAATTTCAGCATGGCGCACTGGACAAGGTCGGCCGTGATGGTGAGGTCTTCCGGCAGGGCGAAGTCGCCGCTGGTGCAGCCCTCGTCGAGGATCTTCTCGATCAAGATGCGCTCCTGCGCCCGCTCCTCGGCGAGGTAGTCCGGGCGCTCGCGCGCCATGATGTCGGCGAGCTCCATCAGCTTCGGGTGCTTCTCGAAGGTCCTGAAGGTGCGCTCGAGGCGCATCGCGAATAAATCCCTGAGTTTTCTGGACGGAGAGCGGCCTGAATCGCGGATGATCTCTTCGTAGAGACGATGGGAATCGCCGCCGTATTCGCGGGTCATCGCCTCAGCGATGTCGATCTTGGAGGGATAGAAACGATAGATGTTGCCTGCCGACATGCCGCAGTCGGCGGCGATCTCCGACATGGTGGTCTTGTTGTATCCATAGTGGAGGATACGGTCGGTGGCCGCGCGCAGGATCGTTGTGCGGGAATCGGCCTTGTCGGCGGCCTTGTCGGTCGTCTGGGCTGACATCATCGGTCGATTGTATGCTTGGAACGCTGAACGTTCAATGAAATCTTCAGCACAAATACCGCCATCCGAAACGGTTTTCCAGCGGGTGGGCGTCGCCGGCGCGGGAGCGTGGGGGACGGCCCTGGCGATCTGCGCGCTGTCAGCCGGACGCGAGGTGCATGTCTGGGCGCGTGAACCCGACATCGCCGAGGCGCTGAGAACGGGCAAAGGCAATCCGCTGTTCCTGCCGGGGGTTGCTGTACCGGCCACACCCGCGGCGACCGACATGGCCGAGCTGGCCGGTTGCGACGCGATCCTCATGGTCGCGCCGGCGCAGCACATGCGTGCAACCCTCAGGGCGCTGTCCCCTCACCTCAGGCCCGGGACGCCTGTGGCGCTGTGCTCGAAGGGAATCGAGCGTGGTACGTTGAAGCTTATGACCGACGTGCTCGCGGAAGAGGCGCCGCAAGCCTTGCCTGCCGTGCTTTCGGGGCCGTCGTTTGCAGGCGACGTGGCGAAGGGACTGCCGACAGCGGTGACGCTGGCTTGTGCAGACCGCACCATGGGCGAACAATGGATGCGATCGATCGGCCGACCGCATTTTCGAATCTACTGGAGCGATGATCTTGCAGGCGCAGAAGCGGGTGGCGCGATCAAGAACGTGCTGGCGATCGCCTGCGGCGTCTGTGAGGGCATGGGCCTGGGACGGTCCGCACACGCGGCGCTGATCGCACGCGGGTTTGCCGAGATGACGCGGCTGGGCGTGAAGCTGGGCGGCCGGGCTGAGACACTGGCGGGACTGTGCGGGCTTGGCGACCTGGTGCTGACATGTTCCTCGCCGCAGTCACGCAACATGAGTTTCGGCATGGAGCTGGGGCGCGGAAGATCCGCCGCGGAAATTCTTGGCTCGCGCTCGGCCGTCACAGAGGGCGCCCAGACAGCGCCAGCTGTCGTCGAGGTGGGGCGGCGCATGGGCGTCGACCTGCCGATCTGCGAGGTCGTGCTCGACATGATCGAGGGGCGGCTGGATGCGAAGGCTGCGGTGGACCGGCTGCTGAACCGG
The DNA here is from genome assembly GCA_903842595.1 of uncultured Alphaproteobacteria bacterium. Taxonomy (GTDB): domain Bacteria; phylum Pseudomonadota; class Alphaproteobacteria; order Caulobacterales; family Hyphomonadaceae; genus UBA7672. Next base: position 15,680 of record CAIMMO010000152.1, on the reverse strand, counting down.
CCGATGAAGGAAGAAGCGTGATGTCTCTTTTCGTGTTTCACGGTCTCGACAGGGTGGACGGGCTGGAGGTGCGCAAGGCGACGCGACCAGCGCATCTGGCATGGATAGAAACGCTGGCGCCGCGCGTGAAGATCGGTGGGCCGATGCTGGCCGACGACGGACAGACGCCGGTTGGATCGATGCTTGTGGTCGAGGCGGAAACACTGGAGGCGGCGAAGACGCTGTTTGCGGCGGACCCTTACGCGCTGGCAGGGCTGTGGCAGAGCACGAGCGTGCGGCCGTTCAACTGGCTGATCCGGCAGTGATGCGGACGGTGATGCTCGCGGTATTGCTGCTGGCAATGCCGGCGGCCGCGCAGGAGACGCCGCAACCGCGTACGGACTTTATCGAGCTGCGCAAAGAGGCAAGGGCCGATGTCGCCATCCGCAAGGCGCTGGGCGACATGTCGCGCACGATGGACGCGCGCCTGCGCGATGACCGGCGGATGGTGGAGCTCATCCTGCGAGCGGGTGCGGCAAAGCCGGGCGAACGGGTTCTGGATGTAGCGTCGGGCGGCGGATATCTCGCCCTGCTCTTCTCCAGCCTTGTCGGCGAGACAGGGCATGTCGACATCCACAACACGCCGGGGTGGATTGCGCAGTTTCCATCGATGGAGGTGGAACGGCAGCAGGCGGTGATCACGCGGAAGAATATCGGCTGGGTGACGAAGAGCTGGCAGGAACTCGATGCGCCGCCCGACAGCTATGACGTCATCGTGCTGGGGCAGGTGTGGCACGACGTGATCCTCGAGGGAGGCGACTATCGCGAGCTGGCGAAGCGCTTGTTTGCGATGCTGAAGCCGGGCGGGCGCGTGATCGTGGAGGATCACGATGCAATTCCGGAGATGGATCTCGGGCGGCAGGTGGGGCTGCACCGCATCAGCCATGGCGATGTGACGGGGCAGTTCCTGCGCGCGGGGCTTGCGTTGAAAGAAGTGGTGCTCATCGAGAGTGAGTTCGACAACCGCAAGTTCAACGTGTTCCAGCCGACTGTGCGCGGGCGCTCGGACCGGTTTGTCGCGGTGTTCACGAAACCTGCCGATGGCAAGACACCCCGCTAGGCAGCCTCGATCGCATTGGCCATGGCGGCGACGGCGGCGGCCTGGATCAGGCCGCCATCGCGCGTGAGCGAGCGCCACGTGAAGAAGCTTAGCGCGAGCCCAAGCAGGGCGCGCTGGCGCGCGCCCAGCCCTGCCCCAAGCATCTCGCGATAGGCGGCAATGAGCGGAGCGAAGCGCATCTGCGCAATGCGGCGCGCACCATCATGATGCTCCGCGTCGCGCAGGACGCAGCCGAACAGGCCGTCATTGCGTTCATACCAGTCGTAGATGGCGCGAAGGCCTGTCCGCAAACGCCTGTCGCGATCCCTGATCTCGCGCCACGCCGCAGCATCAGGCGGCGGATCACGCGCGAGCGAATGGTCCGAACATGCCAGCAGGATCGACCATTCGTCCGGGAAGTGCGCATAGAGCGTGTGGCGCTGAACGCAGGCGCGTTCAGCGATCATGCTGATCGTCGTCCGCGCGGGTCCGACCGAGGCGTGCAGGTCAACCGCCGCCTCGACAATGCGCTGGCGGGTTTCCGCCTGCTTCTCCGCGCGGCGACCGAGGGTGTATGAACGTGCCATCTGATTTAACAATACACCACTGTGCATCGATAACGACAGGCGCGACTTTTCGATACACACAGCTGATTTTTCGATACACATTTATGTGCATTGAATACAAGGCGCCGAGGAATGGTTGCCGGAAGAGGGCAGGCGCCTGCAGACGCGCTCCTGCGGCGACAGTGCCGGGGCGGCGATCGCAGCTGACCTCGCTGTGCACGTGCTGGCGGCGAGAGAACCGACTGTACGGTGCTAGACGCGCACGAAGTCGAGGAACACCGGCTCGCAATCGCCGAGGCGCTTTTCCTGATAGCGCGTGGTGACGTGGTCGGCGGGCGGCTTGCGCCAGTCGTCGGCGCGTTCGGCTGTCCACACGAAGCGGCCGTCGGCGAGCATGTCGGCGAGCGCGCGGCTGGCGTAATCGGACCAGTCGGTGGCGAAGCGCAGCGGCGCGCCGGATCTCAGGACGCGGGCGAGTTCCGCGACGAAGTCCGGCTGGATCAGGCGGCGCTTGCGGTGGCGTGTCTTCGGCCACGGGTCGGGAAAGAGGATGAAGGCCCGGTCGATGCTCGCGTCGGCAAAGGTCGCAACGAGGTCGCGGGCGTCGCCGCGGCGAAGGCGGATGTTCGAGAGGCCCTGCTCATCTATCGCAGTGAGGATCTTGGCGACCCCGTCGACGAAGGGTTCAGCGCCGACGAAGGCGGTGTCGCGATGACGCGCGGCCTGACCCGCCAGATGCTCGCCGCCACCGAAGCCGATTTCGAGCCAGACACCCCGCGTGGCGGCGCTGAAGAGGACGGCGGGGAAGAGTTCGCCCTTCCCCGCTTCCGGGATCGCGAGGCGCGGCAGGAGATCGTCGACAAGGCCCTGCTGTCGCGCCGAAAGCGGCTTGCCGGCAGCGCGGCCGTAAAGGCGGTGGCGGGGATGCTCGTTCATGGGCGGGGTTAAGGCACGGGCGGAGGGCGGATGCAATCAGACCGGCGCAATGGCCCTGAGCAGAGTGTCCACCAGGCGGGTGCGGTAGATTTCCGGAACGGGCCCGCGCATCGCAATCAAGCGATGCCAGATCGGCCCGAACAGGAGTTCGGTCGCCAGATCGATGTCCCAGTCGCGGCGCACTGTTCCCTTCAGCGCCTGTTCGGCAAGGATGTGGCGAAGCGGAATTTTGACGTTCTCGGCGAACCAGGCGCGGAAGATTTCGCCGGCCTCGCCATCGTCGGCAGCGGCGAGAAGGGCGCCGCGCCAGGCGTGGGCGCCATCGCCTGTGCGGACGGCAATCAGGAGAGGGTCAATGATCGCGGCGAGCCGATCGCGCACGTCGGCGGACACGGGCAGGGTCGATGTCTTTCCGGCGAGCGTGCCGAGCACGCAGTCGACGGAGAGGCATGCGGCGGATTTCCACCAGCGATAAATGGTCTGCTTCGAGGCTTTCGCATTCTTTGCGACGCGGTCGACGGAAAACCCGCGCCAGCCATGTTCGGACAGTTCGGCATAGGCCGCGATCAGCACGGCGTTCGTGGACGCCTCGCTGCGCTTTGGCCCGACGCGCCGGCGATCAGCCTCGTCACCATCCGGATCAATAGCGGGATCGGCTGGGATGATGTCGTCTTCAACCATTGCGATCTCGTGGAGGCGGCGACTGCAGCAGATACGTGAACAGAGCGAAGGTTGTGCCGGAACTCTGCGTACCTTGTGTGTCAATCGGATGCCGGGAGTCAATCGCAGATGGAGCGGAAGGGTTTGATTCACTTGCAAACATTGGCTAGGCGGACGCCATGACCATCGAATTCGCTGACGACGCCCAGGATTTGATCGACGGCTACAGGCGCTTTCGCGCCAGCCGGTACCGCGAGGCGCGCGACCTGTTCTCGCGGCTGCGCGATGGCCAGCAGCCGGCGACGATGATCATCGCCTGCGCCGACAGCCGCGCCGACCCTGCGATGATCTTCGATGCGGCGCCGGGGGAGCTGTTCACCGTTCGCAATGTGGCGGCGCTGGTGCCTCCCTATGAAGAAGGCGGCGGCCTGCACGGCGTCTCGGCCGCGCTGGAGTTTGCGGTCACAGCGCTCAAGGTGAAGCAGATCGTGGTGATGGGCCATGGCGGATGCGGCGGCATTGCCGCGTCGATTGCAGCGGCGGCGGACAGGCCGGTGGGCCAGTTCATCGCGCCCTGGGTTGAGCTTGCAGCGGACGCGCGCGACGCGGTCCTGCGCAACGAGACGATCCCGCGGGGCGACTGGCAGGAAGCGGTGGAGCATGGCGCGGTGGGACAGTCGCTGAAGAACCTGATGAGCTTCCCGTTCGTGCGTGCAGCATTCGAGCGCGGACAGCTGTCGCTGGACGGGGCGTGGTTCTCGATCGGCAAGGGAGAGCTGCACTGGCGCGATGCAGATACAGGTGCATTCACCGTGGTCACGGCAGATGATCCGCAGCTGGATCAGGACAACAAGATCTAGCCGAACTTCGCCGCCTCCTGCCCTTTCCAATGCGAGACAGCCGGTTGATGATCCTGCCGGTGAAGAGGAGGACGCATGGCGGATCACGCGGACAGGCGACGCTTCATGCAGTGGCTGGCCGCCGCGCCCCTTGCAGCGGGGGCGCTGGGCGGGGGACACGCGCTGGCGCAGCGGGGCGCGGCAAGCGCCATGGCGGACGCACGCGACATACTGAATGTGTTCGAGCTGGAGGCGCGCGCGAAGGAGCTTATTCCGCCAGCCCACTGGGGCTATCTGACAGGCGGCGTGCAGGATGATCGCACCGTCGCGTCGAACAGATCGGCCTATGACAGGTGGGGGTTGAGACCGCGGCGCCTGGTGGATGTCTCGCGCGTCAGCCTGGCCGTGACCCTTTTCGGACAGACGTATGGTTCGCCGATCGCGCTTTCGCCACTGTCGAGCCAGAAGGCCTTCCATGCCGATGGCGAGGCTGCAGTCGGGGCGGCCGCCGGCAGGCGCCGCACGCTGCAGATGCTGTCGGCGCTGACGACGGTGTCGCTGGAAGACGTGATGAAGGCCCATGGCATGCCGGTGTGGCAGCAGCTCTATACCACCAGCATTCCGGCGCTTGGCGAGAAGATGATCGCGCGGGCGCAGGCCTCTGGCGCAGGCGCCATCGTGTTCACGATCGACCTGCTTGGCGGCGGCAACCGGCGCGAGACGCAGGCCATTTTCGCGCGCAGCGACACGCGGACCTGCAGCACATGCCATGCGCCGCGCAACGGATACGACTTCTCGCGCAAGAAGATGTTCGACGGGATCGACATGACAGGCGCAGTCTCGCCCAACAGCAATGCGCTGACCTGGGACTATGTCTCGCGACTGCGCGACCTGGTGAAGACCAGGCTTCTTGTGAAGGGCGTGATGACAGGGGAAGATGCCGAGCTCGCGATCCGGCACGGTGTCGATGGCATCATCATCTCCAATCATGGCGGGCGTTCAGAGGAGAGCCTGGTTGGCACGCTCGACGTGCTGCCGGAGGTCGCAGCGGTCGTGAACGGGCGCGTCCCGATCCTGATCGATGGCGGCATCCGGCGCGGATCGGACGCGTTCAAGGCGCTGGCGCTGGGCGCCAGCATGGTGTGCGTGGGGCGACCCTATGTGTGGGGACTTGGCGCATTTGGCGAGGACGGCGTCGGTATTGCCATGCGCCTGCTCGACGAGGAGCTGCTCGCGACGATGCGACAGTGCGGGGTAACCAGCGTGGCGGGGATCACGAAGGATCGGCTGGCCGACCTGCGATGAATTTGACGGCGTTGAAGCGAATCCCGACCCGGTTTCGCTGCACGAAAATCCGACCGCACCTTTTCAGGGAGAGGCTGGCGCTGGACATGCAAGCGGCGCCTCTGCCGAGACACCGCCCGCGCCGACTTTCGTGATGCGCCAGCCGTCCGCGAATTTCGCCAGGGTGTAGGAGCTGGCGCGGATCGTCGGCGGGAGCGGTTCGCCATTCTGCTTCAGGCGCGAGAACTTCATTGCGGCCCAGGCGGTGTTACCCCCGGTGATGCACGACTTGACCTCATGGATGTCTGAATGGTGATACCCTTGCTCGCGCAGGCTGACAAAGCCGCGTTCGAGGCTGGCGGTCTGCTCCTCGACCGAGGGGCCGGTGCGGTAGAAGTCGCGGGCGATGGTCGCCGAGTCGTGGCGGTTCCACGCCCTGGTATAGTCCCACATGTGCTGCGCGACGGCCGCTTCAGGGGCAAGCGATGAGGCGGTTGGCATGCCAGCGCATGCCGGGAGCGCAAGAAGCGCGAAGGACAAGGCGAACCGCATGGTGTTTGATCCCGCTATTTCTTCGTTGGTCGTTTTCGCGCATGCTAGCGGCGTTGCTGCCTTAGTCGAGCGAGGGGTCAATCACGATGTTGCTGACGCGTCGATCTGCAATTGTCGCGGCCGGAGCCGGAATTGCTGCGGCATGCGCCAACCAGCCGGGCGATGCGCAGGCGCCCGTTGCGCCGCAGTGGAGCGCAAAGCCGCGTCTGCCGTTCGCGGTGCAGGAAATCTATCCGGCGCTGCATGGCGGGCGCATCCATGTTGCAGGCGGGCTGCTGGGCGAAGGCGGGCGCGTGGTCGGCGTCTCTGACCGGCATGTCGCTTATGATCCTGCAACAGGCAAGTCCGCGATGATGGCCGCCCTGCCCGCGCCGCGGCATCATCCGCAGGCGGTGAGCGCTGGCGGCAGGCTCTACCTGCTGGGCGGGTTCGCGACGAACCCGGGCGCAGTGAACTGGATCATGCAGAGCGAGACGCTGGTGCTCGAGGAAGCAGCTGGCGCATGGCGCGCACTTGCGGCTGCGCCATCGCCGCATGGCGAATCGACGGCGGCTGTTGTCGGGCAGCGCATCCATATTGCAGGCGGACGCGCGCCGAAGGGCGCAGCGAACCTCGCCTATGGCGATCATGCAGATACCGATCAGCACCTGGTCTACGATCTGGGGTCAGATGCCTGGTCGAAGGCGGCGCCCGCGCTGTCGAAGCGCAACAGCGCTGCGGGGGCGATGATCGGCGGGCTGTGGCATGTGGCGGGCGGGCGGCATGTGGCCGATGGGCCGTCGGATGCGCATGAGGTCTACGATCCGAAGGAAGACAGGTGGCGCAGCGCCGCACCGATGCCGAAGGGATCAGGCGCGGGCGGCAATGCAGCGGGCGTGATCGCGGGGAGGCTCTACGTCTTCGGCGGCGAGTATTTCCACGATGGCGGCAAGGTCCACGCCGAGGTGTGGGCGTATGATCCCAGGACGGATGCGTGGGAGGCCGCGGCGCCCATGCCAACGCCGCGCCACGGGCTGGGCGGGATCACGATCGGTGACGCGATCTGGCTGGTCGGCGGAGCAAGGAAGCCGAGCGGAAGCGACACCAGCGACGTGGTGGAGCGCTTTGGGCAGTAGGGCTCAGCAGGACAGGACCGAGGCATAGGGCGCGTCGGTCTCGCGCGTGATGCGCCAGCCGGCGTCAGTCTTCGCGATGTCGAAGATCCTGGCTTCGTCGTCATTCATCTTGCCGCCGAAAGTGTAGATGCGGGCGAATTTCACGATCGCCTTGCCGTGGGTGGAATCGACACCGCAGAATGCTGCGCTGTAGACGTCGAGCTTGCCGAAACTGTCGGCGCGAAGGTTTGCGATGGTTGTCGCCAGCTTCGCCGTGTCGGGCGCGACCTCCAGCGCCGCCAGCGCGTCAGCGTCGCCACGATTGAACGCGGCGACCCACTGGTTGATCAGGGCGCGACCTTCATGCTCGATCGCGGTGGCGCCCTGCTGCGCGATGGCAGGAGCGGCAAGGCATGCGAGAGCGAGGGCGTAGAGGACGCGCTTCATCCGGAGTTCCTTTTCAGTCGAGCGCAGGTTTGCGCAACAGCATGAGCGCAATGAAGCTCAGGGCCGCCGCAGCGCTGAGATAGATGCCGACGAGATCGAGGCCCTCCGCGGCAAGTGAAGCGGCGACGATGGGCGTGAAGCCGCCGCCGATGACGCCGCCGACATTGAAGGCGACACTGGCCCCGGTGTAGCGCACGCGCGCCGGGAAGAGGCCGGGAAGCCAGGCGCCGAGCGGGCCGTAGACGAAGCCCATCAGCAGAAGAAGGAGCGAGAGAAACCCGCCGATCAGGAGAAGGTCGCCGCCACCCATCATCGGGGCGAGCAGGAAGCCGGCGCCGATCGAGAGCGCGCAGCCGAATGCCAGGACGATGCGCGGCGTGGAAGCGTCCGCCCAGTAGCCAGCCCAGACAATGCCGCCGGCCATGAACAGGATCGCGACCAGCTGCACCTGCAGGAAGGTCTCGCGCTGGATGCCCAGCGTCGTGGTGCCGTAGCCAAGCGCAAAGGCGGTGGCGATGTAGTAGATGCAGAAGCAGGCGACGACGCCGAAAGTGCCGCCGAGGGTCTCGCGCCAGTGGAGGCGGAACAGCTCGCCCAGCGGGACCATGGGCGGGCGCTCCTTCTCGAGCACGGCCTTGAAGGCGGGCGTCTCGGTGAGCTTGAGGCGAACCCAGAGGCCGATGATCACCAGGAGAGCGCTCGCGAGGAAAGGGATGCGCCAGCCCCAGGCGAGGAAATCATCCTGGCTGAGCACAAGGCCGAGAATGAGGAAGAGGCCGTTTGCGGCGATGAAGCCCACGGGCGCACCAAGCTGCGGGAACATGCCGAAGCGGGCTTTCCATCCCGGTGGCGCGTTCTCGACGGCAAGCAATGCCGCCCCGCCCCACTCTCCACCGAGGCCAAGACCCTGGCCGAAGCGGAGGATGCAGAGCAGGAGCGGCGCGATCCATCCGGCCTGCGCATAGGTGGGCAGGAAGGCGATGGCCATGGTGGAGCCGCCCATCAGCATCAGCGACCAGACCAGCGTGGACTTGCGCCCGATGCGGTCGCCGAAATGGCCGAAGGCCACGGCCCCGACGGGCCGCGCGATGAACGCGATCGCGAACGTCGCGTAGGACGACATCAGCTGCGCGGTTGCCGATTCCGACGGGAAGAAGAGCTGCGGGAAGACGAGCGCTGCAGCCGTCGCGTATATGTAGAAATCGTAGAACTCGACCGCAGTACCGACGAGGCTGGCAGTGAGCACCCGCGCGGCGGGCGCGCGTTCGGTTGCTGCAGGTGATGCCGTCATTGCGCCCTCCGGAACAGGGAGTGGGTTAGGCCAGAAAACACCTGACGCGCAACGGGTAGCGGGGCTTCAGTTCGTGTGCGGAGGCAGTTTTCCGGCGTCCGGATGGGGTCTGTGTTCGCCCGGAAACGCCATGGGGCGAGTTTAGCGATGAGCCACATCTTCATGGCTGTGATGCGGGCGGTTCGATTGCGGGACGCGCCCCGGGCGCGCGCTGACTCTTGCGGTCCGCGCGCCCGAAGCGCTCGGTCCGCACCCTAAGATTCCGCCGAAGCCGCCTTCTCGGCCAGACGCGCCTTCAGGCGTTCGCTGGCTTTCTCCTTCACCGACTCCGAACGCAGCTGGCCACAGGCGGCAAGGATGTCGCGGCCGCGGGGCGTGCGGATGGGGCTCGCGTAACCGGCACGATTGAGCACCTCGGCGAAGGCTTCGATCGTGTCCCAGTCGGAGCATTCGTAGTTCGTGCCCGGCCACGGGTTGAACGGGATCAGGTTGATCTTGGACGGCACGCCTTTCAGCAGACGCACGAGATCCTTCGCTTCGGCCAGCGTGTCGTTGACGCCCTTGAGCATGACGTATTCGAAGGTGACGCGCTTCGAGTTCGAAAGGTCCGGATAGGCGCGGATGGCGTCGAAGAGTTCCCTGAGGTCGTACTTCTTGTTGAGCGGCACGAGTTCGTCCCGCAGGTCGTCATTCGTGGCGTGCAGGCTGATGGCGAGCATGGCGCCGGTCCGCTTGCCAAGCTCGGGGATTTTCGGCGCGACGCCTGCCGTGGAAACAGTGATGCGGCGTTTCGAGATCGAAATGCCGTCGCCATCGCCGATGGTCTCGAGCGCGTCCACGACATTGTCGAGATTGTAGAGTGGCTCGCCCATGCCCATGAAGACGATGTTGGTCAGGCGGCGGTCGCCGATGTTGAGCGGGCGCTCGGCCGTGGGCCATTCTTCCAGCGCGTCGCGGGCGACCATGATCTGGTTGACGATCTCGGCGGCGGACAGGTTGCGCACCAGCTTCTGCGTGCCGGTGTGGCAGAAGGAGCATGTCAGCGTGCAGCCGACCTGGCTGGAGACGCAGAGCGCGCCTGCCTTGCCGACGTCGGGGATGTAGACGCATTCGGCTTCGACATTCGGGCCATAACCGATGAGCCATTTGCGTGTGCCATCGACGGAGGTCTGGGCCATCGAGATGGGTGGACGTTCGAGGACGAATTTGTCGCCCAGCTGGGCGCGGAGTTCCTTGGCGACATCGGTCATCTTCGCAAAGTCGGTGACGCCGTAATGGTAAATCCACCGCCAGAGCTGGGTGGCGCGCATGCGCGCCTTCTTTTCCTCGACGCCGGCGGCGATCATCGCCTGGCGCAGGCCTTCGCGCCCGAGCCCGGCAAGGTTCGAGACAGCCGGCGAAGGCGGCTTACGGGAAAGGTCGAGTTCCACGGACATTTGCCGGGCTCATACCTCAAACCGGCAGATCACGCGATACCCCGGCGGCTGTCAGGGGTTGTGGGCAGGGCGCGCGCTACTTGCAGAGCGAGCGGGCCTTGTCGATCGCCTCGCGCGAACCCTTGAGCGAGAAGTGATAGGCGGTGCGGGCATCCTTGACCGAGGCCGCTTCCACGCGGAGTTCGGAGCCTTTCTTGAGGGCCTCGACCAGCGCGCTGTCGCGATTGTCCTTCACGAACGCCTCGGAGCCGGCGGCGTACATCGCGAAGCGCTCGCGGCCGATGACGGCGGCGGGGGCAATGTCGGAGCGCAGATTGTAGCCGACGCGCAGGCTGGGCTGGTTGGAGGCCGCGCCAGATTTCCAGGCGGTGACATAGAAGACGACCTCGCCATGCTCAGTCGATTTCGGCGCCTTGTCGGAGGCTTCGACCGTAGCGAAGCAGATCATCTGGCGCCCCTCGCCTTGCGTGTAGACGCGCCAGTCGTTGAAGCGGCCGATCGCCTTCGATTGCGCGACGGCGGGGATGGCCGCGAACAGGCTCGCGGCCAGGGGCAGGATCAGCGCGAGGCGCAGTTTCATCAAGATCTCCAGTCCGCCTGCAGCATAGAGCTGATTACGGATGAAATTTGACGCAAGGCTTAATGAGCGCAGTCCGGTATGCGTGCAGCAGCCGCCTCGGAGCACACCCCAGTGCTTCGAGACAGCCTTCGTCCCCCATCAGGATGATGAGGGCCTTCAAAGGGTCGGTTACGTCCTATCGCGGCGCGCGTTTGGCAAGAATGCGCTGCAGCGTGCGGCGGTGCATGTTGAGGCGGCGCGCGGTTTCAGAGACGTTGTGGTTGCAGAGCTCGTAGACGCGCTGGATGTGTTCCCAGCGGACGCGATCGGCCGACATGGGGTTCTCGGGCGGCTCGGGACGATCCGAGCGGCCGGTCAGAAGCGCGTTCACCACATCGTCAATGTCGGCGGGCTTCGGCAGGTAGTCGATCGCGCCGGCCTTCACAGCTGCGACCGCGGTGGAGATCGCGCCATAGCCGGTGAGGATCACGGCGTGACTGTCCTCGCGAACGCTGTGGAGGGCCTCGACGATTTCGAGACCAGTGCCGTCTTCAAGCCGGAGGTCGACCACCGCAAAGGCAGGCGCTAGCTTCTTCAGCTGTTCGCGCGCCTCGGCGACCGAGCCGACGGAGATCACATCGAAACCGCGCTGCGCCAGCGCGCGGGTGAGACGCGCGCGGAACGGAGCATCATCGTCCAGAACCAGCAGCGTCTTGTCTTCGAGCGCTGCAATTCTGGGATCGGATTCGACCTGATCTTCCAAAGGCTGTCTCCCGGCATGGTCGATACGAGTGGTATCGACCGGGGCAATATAAAGGGCGCGGCGAAATAGACCAATGCACCGAATTCTGTCCAGCTTCTCAACGGCTTGTGCGGGACATGGTTTAAGGATCAGGCTTCTGCCCACCCCTCTGGAGCCTCGATCGCCGAACGTGGCCAGACAATCCGGATGACAGCCCCCCTGGCCGGAAACTGGCGGTTATAAGGGGTTACGCGCGCGCCGGTGCGTTCCAGCAGGGTGCAGGCGATGAAGAAACCGAGCCCCATTCCCCCGCCCCGCTGCTCGATCCGGCGCTCGGAAAAATATGGCTCGCCCAGCTTGGCGAGCACGGAGGGGGCAAAGCCCGGACCATCGTCAGTGACATAGATGCGCACCTCCTCGTCCGACCAGCGCGCATTCACGGAGACTTCCTTCGCCGCAAAGCTGGCGGCGTTCTCGATGAAGGCCCCCAGGGCGTGGATGATTTCCGGCTTGCGGATGACACCGGGCGGACGATTTCCCTCGCCTGCGCCGCCAGCAAGCGGAGAACAGGAGCACTGGACACGAATGCCTGAGCCCTGGTGCGGCTCGGCGGCTTCCTCGATCAGCGAGGGCAGCGTGGCGCGGGCCATGGCCGCGTCGGTCATGTGGCGACGCTGGGAGATCTGCCGCAGGATCGTGCGGCAGCGTTCGGCCTGCTCGATGATGAGTTCCACGTCCTCGCGCGCGGGATGGCCCGGCTTCACGCTGCGGCCCAGCTCGCGGGCGGCAAGATGGATGGTCGCGAGCGGCGTGCCAAGCTCGTGCGCAGTGGCTGCAGCGAGGGCGCCCAGCGCCGACAGCTGCTGTTCGCGCGCGAGCACGGCCTGCACCGCATCGAGCGCGGAGACGAGATGCGACTCGTCGCGGCCCGTGCGCCAGGCAGACACGGTGAAAAAGACCAGGCCGATGGCGACGGCTGCAAGCTGGCCTGCCTGGTAGAGTGGCGGGATGTCGAGCGGCGGGTCTGTGACCCATGGCAGGTTGAGTCCCCAGACCCACATGCCGGCGCAGCAGACCAGGGCGAGCAGCGCAAGCGCGCCCGCATAGGCCGGCAGCAGGCGCGAGGCGCCGACGGTGACTGGCGCAAGGATCATCAGGAGGAAAGGATTCTCGAGGCCCCCGGTGAGCCCGATGAGGACCGAGACCTGCACCGTGTCGAATGCGAGCTGGCCTGCAGTCTCCGCCGGCGAGGACAGGTGCTGGGAGGGAAATACCGCCATCAGCGCGACGTTGAGCCAGGCCGATGCGCCGACCGCCGCGAGGCAGGCTGCAAGCGGCAGGTCGAAGCCCAGGCCATACTGCACGAAGAGGACGGCCGCCGCCTGCCCCGCGATCGCCATCCAGCGCAGCGAAACCAGCGTGCGCAGGCGTGTGCGCCCGAAGGCTGCTCCGACGCTGCGCAATGCCTCGACGCGACCGGCCGGATCGAGAGACGCCGTGGCGGGCAGTGTGACCTGTGTTGGCGTGGCGGTCGCTTCGGTCATGGCATGTGCTGGCCCATCGTCGCCTGATTGTCATCAGGCCGCAGTTGGCATTCGCCAAGCCTCATGCAGATATCCCCGCATGCGCAACGCCTTTTTCGCGATTTCCGCGTCCCTCGCCATGCTTTCCTTCGCTGCGTGCTCGCCCGCCGGGGAACAGCAGGCCAGCGGCGCCAACCCGGACTGCTTCAGGCGCTCCACCGACATGGTGGGCGGGCCGTTCGAGCTGGTCGGATCCGATGGCCGGACGCTGACGCAGAAAGACTTCGCGGGCCGCAAGGCGCTGGTCTTCTTCGGCTACACCTACTGCCCCGACATCTGCCCGATCACGCTCTACAATGTCGGCAAGGCGATGCAGGACGTGCCGGCCGACAAGCAGCCAGCGACGATCTTCATATCGGTCGACCCTGCGCGCGACACGCCCGAAACGATCGCACAGTACATCCGCAGCAACGGCTTTCCGAAGGAGATCATGGGCCTCACCGGGTCGGAAGCGCAGCTGACGGCGGCGGCCGACGCGTTCAAGACCTCGTTCGGGCGCGGCGATGAATCGGAGAGCGCAGGAGGCTATCTGGTGAGCCATTCCTCCATCCTCTACCTGATGGACGAGAACTGGAAGCTGCAGACCTTCTTCATGCAGGATGAATCTGCCGAGGCAATTGCCAGCTGTCTGAAGGCGCTGGACTAAGTCCGTCCGCTTCGCGGCCAGCGACCCTTCCGTCATCCCATGCATGCCACCTGCCCCTGCTTCGCAGGGGCAGGACCTCTCCACGCCGCGTCAGGAGGTCATCCCTCGCCAAAGGCGGAAAGGTGGCCCGAAGGGTCGAAGGGCCCCGCCTGCGATGCAAGCGGATGCCCGATCAGTTAACTGCAGGCGCCGCCGGGCTGAAGGTCGCCGTGAAGCCGAGATTGTCCTTCGTCAGCGGCGTCGCCATCGCGCTCATGACGCCGAGTGGCGTCTTCGGTTTGAGCTGGATGCGCAGCGTGCCAGGCCCGGCCATGAAAGCAGAGGCAGCGCCGGCAAGCTCGCTGGCAATGGCTGCATCGACGCCCGCATCGGTGAGGAAAACCGAGCTGGCGGCGATCATCGCGACAAGGTCAGCGCGGAGGGCGGCAATGTCCTGGCCCGCTTCGGCCGCCTGGCTCTCAAGGATGAAACTCATCAGCTGCGAGTCCGTGATCGCGATATCGAGATCGGTGAGCTGCAGCGGCAGCACGCCCATCATCAGCGACATGACCATCTCGGGCGAGGCGCCGCCGAACATGTCGTCAGCCGCTTCATCTTCAGCGCCAGCCTCGGGCGGCGCATCTTCTGTGTCGCCGCTTTCGTCTTCCGAGCCTTCCGTGTCTCCGTCCCAGGACGTGGCGCCGGCCTCACCGACAGCCATGTCGGCGACAGACATCAGTCCGGTCATCAGGCTGGGCAGGGCCTGTCTGAGGCCGATGACGGCGCCGGACATCTTCACGTCGAACATGCCGGTGACGCCGAGATTGTAGTCAGTCCAGCGCGTGAGATCCTTCACCGGATCGAAGCTTGCGCTTGCGCTCGAATAGACCTCGATGACGTCTGCCTCATAGCCGGCCATGGCCAGCATCATCTTGCCCATCGCGCCCACGGTTCCGCCGGCAGCGTCGGCGGTCATCTTCATCGAGAAGCGGGGCAGATCGGATGCGACGACGACGCCATCAGCATTGCGCGTAACTTTTGCGTGCATTTCGGACATATCGAGTTTGAGCCCCGACACGTTGGCCGCCATGCCGGTCCAGTCGATGCGGTCAATGCCGCCATCAAGCGGGCTGGTGAAGTCGCGATAGATTGCTGCATAGTCGACCGGCTCTTCCGGATTCATCCCGGTAGCGATGCCGGCCATGAAGGCCTTGCCGAGAAAACCGGTGTTGATCTCGGAGGCGGTCAGCGTTCCGAAGTCGAACGTGCCTCCAATATCGACCATGCCGGGCACGTTGATCGCGCCTTTGAGACCTGCGAGCTTTGCCTCGCCAAGGCGTGTGGAGGTGAATTCCCCAAACGACAGTTCGCCAAGTTCGATTGAGAAATCACCTGCCTCGCCCTCGTCCTGCGGAATCGGCGCGGCCAGCTTGATCCCGCCGATCTCGGCCTTGGCAAAGGCCCATTGCTCGAAGGGAGGCGGGGCCAGCGCCTCGTCCATGCCGATGGCGCTGGCGATGAAGGTTCCGGTCGCCTCGTTCATGCCGTCGAGGCCGATCGTGCCGAGCGACAGGGTGACATCGCCGAGCGGAATGTTCGGCGTGATGTTGTTGAGACGGACGTCGCGGACGGTCGGCTTGCCGTCCTTCATGGTGAGACCCTTGAAGGTCATCGACTCGGCGCGCGCAACGACAGCGGTGGGCGCGTTGGGATCGAGCGGCCTGGCAACGTCCCCGCCCTCGGCGCCGTCCGTGTCGGAGCCAGGGCCAGCCATCGCCAGCATGAAGTCGGCGGGCGCCTTCAGCTCGATGCCCTTGAGCGTGACGTCATTCCCGGCGCCCGACACCGACGTGTAGGAAAGCCCGGGTTTCGTGTTGTTCTCGAGGATCTGCATGGTCTCGAGGGCCAGCATCGCCTCGCGGCTGACGCCGCAGCCGGACAGGACGAGGAGGCTGGCAAAGGCGAGCTTGTGCTTGAACATCATCTTC
>CAIMMO010000151.1 GCA_903842595.1 uncultured Alphaproteobacteria bacterium | reverse complement strand
TCGGCCGAGTCGCTGCGGGCCCAGGGCGCCCGGGTGATCGTCACCGAGATCGACCCGATCTGCGCCCTCCAGGCCGCGATGCAGGGCTACCAGGTCTCCACGCTCGAGGACGAGCTGGCCACCGCCGACGTGTTCATCACCACGACCGGCAACAAGGACATCATCCGCCTCGAGCACATGCGCGAGATGAAGGACATGGCCATCGTCGGAAACATCGGCCACTTCGACAACGAGATCCAGGTCGCGTCCCTGCGCAACTACAAGTGGGACAACATCAAGCCGCAGGTCGACATGATTTCCTTCCCCGACGGGAAGCGGATGATCCTCCTCTCGGAAGGCCGCCTCCTGAACCTCGGCAACGCCACCGGCCACCCCAGCTTCGTGATGTCCGCCTCCTTCACCAACCAGACGCTGGCGCAGATCGAACTGTGGACCAACGGCAAGGCCTACGAGAACAAGGTCTATACCCTGCCCAAGAAGCTCGACGAGAAGGTCGCCATGCTCCACCTCAACAAGCTGGGCGCCAACCTCACCAAGCTGACGCCCGACCAGGCCTCCTACATCGGCGTCGCGCCGGAAGGCCCCTACAAGCCGGAGCACTACCGCTACTAGGCAAGGCGATCAGGGGAAAATCGCTTTCTCCGGAACCGCATGCGCGAAGTCGCGTTCTTCAACTGTCACGGCCGGTGTCCCTTATCCGCCCCCCCGACCCCACAGGGACGCTGGCTGTGACCTCGACTTACCGGAACGGGCGACCTGGACAGAGGTCGCCCGTTCTGCGTTCGGGTTTGGCGCAAGCCTTCCTCGGGCGCGCTGCCTCTGCTGCAGTGCGAAGTAAATAGCAGCCGCTGAAAATATTCCCGCTTCCGCCCCCCGCGCGACAGGCGTAACAGCCGCCTCCGTTCGGGACCCGGTCCGGTCTGGCTCAGGCCTGCAGGGCTTTGCGTGGTTCGCGGCTGAAGGCGCACACGATGAGCGATGCTTCCACTGAAGGCAGCGCAGCTCAGGCAACTGACGGCAAGCCGAGCGGCTCGCGGTTCTGGGCGCTTGCGCTGGGGTCCGTGGGCGTCGTGTTCGGCGACATCGGGACCAGCCCGCTCTACGCCTTCAAGGAATCCCTTCACCATATCAATGTGCGCAACCACGAGGCCGCAGGCATCGCGGTCGGGCCCGACACCGATCTGACCACGATACCGCTATTGCGCGATGATGTTCTGGGCGTGATCTCGCTGATGCTGTGGTCGCTGATCATCGTTGTCACGATCAAGTACATCTTCATCCTGACCCGCCTCGACAACAAGGGCGAAGGCGGCACGCTGTCCCTGATGGCGCTGGTGTCCCGCACCATCGGGCGGCGAACGCCACTCCTCTTCCTGATTGCCATCTGCGGCGCGGGCATGTTCTTCGGCGACGCGCTGCTGACGCCGGCCATGTCAGTCCTTTCAGCGGTCGAAGGCGTGACCGTCATCGAAGAGCTGCAGGGCAAGGTCGAGCCATTCATCATACCCGTGGCGATTGGCCTGCTGACGGGACTGTTCCTGATCCAGAAGCGCGGCACGTCCATTGTAGGCAGACTGTTCGGGCCGATCTGCCTTGTCTGGTTCCTCACACTCGGCGCGCTGGGGCTCTATCACATCATACAGGACGGGATGGCGATCTTCGCCGCTTTCAGCCCGCACCACGCCATCATGTTCCTGGCCACGCACCAGCTGCTGGGATTTATTGTGCTCGGATCTGTCTTCCTGTGCGTCACAGGCGCCGAAGCGCTCTATGCCGACATGGGCCATTTCGGACGCAGGCCGATTGTCGCCACCTGGATCTGGCTCGTGCTGCCCTGTCTTGCGCTCAACTATCTCGGCCAGGGCGCCATGGTTCTCGCCCACCCAGAAACGACGGCCAATCCGTTCTTCCTGATGGCCCCGGATGTTCTGCAGGCGCCGCTTGTGATCCTCGCGACGATGGCGACCATCGTGGCAAGCCAGGCGGTCATCACCGGGGCCTACTCGATGGCGCAACAGGCCGTACAACTGGGCCTGCTGCCGCGGTTGCAGATCGTCAACACCTCCGCAAAGGAGCTGGGACAAATCTACATGCCGCAAGTGAACTGGATGCTGCTCGCCGGCGTCGTCTTCCTTGTCGTCGCATTCAGGTCGTCATCCGCGCTCGCAGCGGCCTACGGCGTGTCAGTCATCGGCGCGATGATCACGTCAACGCTGCTCGCCTTCATTGCAGCCCAGCGCATCTGGAAGATGTCGGTATGGCTGTCGGCGCTGATCGTGCTGCCCTTCGTCGCGATCGAGAGCGTCTTCCTTGCCTCCAACCTCTTGAAGGTCCCGCAGGGAGGCTATGTCCCGCTCCTCATCGCCAGCGTGATGATGCTCATGTTCTGGACGTGGACGCGCGGCGCACGCCTGCTCACCGAGCGCACCCGCAACAGCGTCACGCTTGAGGATGTCATCAAGAGCCTCGACGTAAAGCTGCCTCACATCGTCAAGGGCACGGCCGTGTTCCTCACCGCCGAACCCAATTCCGCGCCGACCGCCCTGCTGCACAATCTCAAGCACAACAAGGTCATCCATGAGAACAACGTCGTCCTCACCGTGAAGACGGCGGATGTCCCCTACGTGCCCGACGACAAGAAGCTGTCGTTCGAGGAGATCTCGCCCCACTTCAATCGGCTCACCATGAAGTTTGGCTTCATGGAGACGCCCAACGTCACCTACGGGCTCACCCTGGCGAAGAAGAAGACCGAGCTGTCCTTCGACATCATGTCGACCTCCTTCTTCCTCAGCCGCCGCACGCTGCTTGCCGACGGCAAGCACGGCATGCCGCTCTGGCAGGACCACCTCTTCATCTTCCTCAACCGCAATGCCACCAACGCCACGGAATTCTTCCGAATCCCGACCTCGCGCGTTGTGGAAATGGGCTCCCAGCTGACGATCTGAATCTGAGGATCTCCGGACCCACCTCCCGACGACAACCACCTGCTGCGCTGGCGGATCGCGAAACTGTGGAAACGCTCTAGCGGAAACAGCCGATTCTGGGCGCGCACCTCCCCCACCTCGAGACCTGCGAGATACTCCAGTGATTCATTCCGCATGGAGGGAAGCGGGCCACCGTTCAGCGGCGCGGGGTGGATGCAGGCGGGCGGAAAGAGCCTGTCGCGCCCAATCACCCTTCAGCCTCCGCAGGCTTGGCGCTGCGATTGCGCTAGCTTAAGGAAAGGCCTCCACCGCCCGCTCCCAGCTGCACCGGATCACAGTGATGAAGACGCCCCGCACTGATTTGTCGGCCAACACATACGAATTCGAGACAACGCCGCTGGTCAAGGCAACCGGCTTTCGCGAGTACGATGCACGCTGGTGGTTTGGCGGCCCGCAATATCCCAAGGCGCCGGAGCTGAACTTCCTCGGCGTCCAGGCGCTGGGCCTGGGACTGGGAACCCTGATCAGGGAAATGGGCGTCGATCCCCGCATCGTCACCGGCCACGACTACCGGTCGTATTCGCTCTCGATCAAGCAGGCGCTGACGCTCGGCCTGATCGAAGCCGGCTGCGAAGTGCACGACATCGGCCTCGCCCTGTCGCCAGTCGCCTACTACGCCCAGTTCGATCTCGACATTCCGTGCGTCGCCATGGTGACGGCCAGCCACAACGAGAATGGCTGGACCGGCGTGAAAATGGGCGCGAACAAGCCGCTCACCTTCGGCCCGGAAGAAATGGGCCGCCTCAAATCCATCGTGCTCGGCGGCAAGTTCAACCCCCAGCCCGGCGGCAAGCTGATCCGCGTCGAGGGCATGCGCGAACGCTATATCGACAGCGTCTCGCAAAGCGCCAAGCTCACGCGCAAGCTGAAAGTCGTCTGCGCCTGCGGCAATGGCGCAGCTGGCGCCTTCGCGCCCGAAGCCCTGCGCCGCATGGGCGCGGAAGTGATCGAGATGGACACAAACCTCGATTACAATTTTCCGAAATACAATCCAAACCCCGAAGACCACGAGATGCTGGTCTCGATGGGCCAGGCCGTGAAGGAACATGGCGCCGACCTCTGCGTCGGATTCGATGGCGATGGCGACCGCTGCGGGGTGGTCGACGACAAGGGCGAGGAAATCTTCGCCGACAAGATCGGCCTGCTGCTCGCGCGCGACCTGTCGAAACTCCACAAGGGCGCAACCTTCGTGGTCGATGTGAAATCGACCGGCCTCTACAAGACCGATCCGGTGCTGAAGGAAAACGGCGTCACCGTCGACTATTTCAAGACCGGCCATTCCTACATCAAGCGCCGCACGACCGAACTGAACGCCCTCGCCGGCTTCGAGAAGTCCGGCCACATGTTCTTCCGCAAGCCCTATGGCTATGGCTATGACGACGCGCTCGTTGCGGCCGCGGCGGTTCTCATGATGCTGGACCGCAACCCCGGTCGCTCGCTTTCGGACCTGAAAGCCGACCTCGGCGATGCGTGGACCTCGCTGACCATGAGCCCGCACTGCGACGACGAGAAGAAATACGGCATCGTCGATCTGGTCGTCGCGGACTACCAGGCGCTCGGCAAGGCAGGCGGTGAAATCCTCGGCCGCAAGGTGATCGACGTGAACACCGTCAACGGCGCCCGCGTGACACTTGACGACGGCTCCTGGGTCCTCGTCCGCGCTTCCTCCAACAAGCCGGAGCTGGTCGTCGTCGTCGAGTCCATGCAGGGCGAAGACGACATGCGGGCCCTCTTCCGCCAGGAAGTGAAACCGCGCCTCGCCAAATTCGCGGACGTCGGCCACTACAATCAGGAGATCTGAAACGTTGCGCCATGCGCCAAAAACGGCTTTCGTATCAAGTCGTTAGATTGCGATCGCGCGAGCAGCTAGGCAAAACTTACCCACCCCTGTGAGTAGTTTAACCGACCGTTAACCCGCCCGTCGTCCATTGGTTAACTGAGAGTGTCCGTCTGTAGGATGCGCTTGCGTAGTGATTCGGCCCCGACGGGACGTCGATAGATGGACATGACACTGACCCAGCCGCTGGTCCTGCTCGTCGCAGGCGCAGCGGCATTTGGCATTGCAGCCCTGCTGTGGGCGCTCCGCATTTCCGACGGGGCCCGCGGCGCCGCCCGAAAATATCGCGAGCAGGAACAGCAGGCCCGCGAAAAGCTTGCGCGCGCCGAAAGCGTGTTCGGCGCCCATCCGGGCGTGATCATGGTCTGGGAAGACGCCGACGCCGAGGCGCAACCCAATGTCCTGCAATCCGAATGGGGCCTGCCAAACCTCTATGGCTCGCCCGTCGCCCTGATGGGCATTCTCCGCTTCGCCGACGATGGCACATCGGAAGATCCCGGCGTGCGTATCCTCGAAGGCCTCGCCGATCTTGAAGCGCGCGACGGCGCCGGACAGGACGCAACCCTGCGCGAACGCCTGAAGCAGCTGCGCAAGGACGGCGCACCCTTCTCGCTCACCATCATAGGCCCCTCCGGCCGCTTCCTCGAAGCCGACGGCCGCACCGCTGGCGCCCGCGCCGTGCTGTGGATCACCGACACCACCATCAAGGGCCTTGAAGAGTCAGGCGCCCGCGCCCGTATCGAGGAAGCCCGCGCCGCCGTTGCGCGCGATCCGATGGCCTTCCTCGAAATGCTCGGCAAGGCGCCCTTCCCCGCCTGGCGCATGAGCGGCGCCGGCAAGCTGCAATGGGTCAACCGCGCCTATCTCAGGGCAGTCGGCGCGCCCGGCATCGACCATGTGCTCGACCGCCAGATCATGCTCGACCAGCACGTCACCACCCAGGCGCAGAAGACGATCGGAGGCAATGCCGAGACCGACGAAATGCGGCACATCGTGGTCGACGGCGAGCGCCGCGCCATGCGCGTGAAGATGTTCCCGCTCTCAGGCGGCATCGGCGGCATGGCCTTCGACATCACCGACCTGGAGTCCGCCCGCGAGACACTGGAGAAAAACGCCAAGGCGCATGACGACACGCTCAACCATGTCGCCGACGGCGTCGCCATCTTCGGCGCAGACCGCAAGCTGATCTTCAACAACCGCGCCTTCCAGGCGATGTGGGATCTCGACCCCTCCTACCTCCTCGACAAGCCGGATCACGGCTCGATCCTCGATCGCCTGCGCGAGCGTCGCAAACTTCCCGCCAAGCCGGATTTCGGAAAATGGCGCCGCGACGAGCTGGCCTACTATCAGGGCGAAAAGGTCGATTTCACCGAGGACCTCTGGAACCTGCCCGACGGCCGCATCCTGCGCGTGACGCGCCAGCGCCATCCGCTGGGCGGCGTGCTTCTGCTGTTCAAGGACATTACCGACGAAGTCTCGCTCAAGGCCGAGTTCAACCGCCTGATCAACGTCCAGAAAGCGACACTCGACCACCTGCGCGAAGCCGTGGTGGTGTTCAGCGCCGATGGCCGCCTGCGCCTGCACAACGACGCGTTCGCCGACCTCTGGGAGCTGAAGGGCGACGGCCTGAACGACGGCCCCGACTTCGACGACGTCGTCGGCCAGTGCGCGCGCATGTTCCACGACAGGAATGTGTGGGCGACGATCCGCAGCCGCGTCACCAACCCCTCGCCCGACTACCGCCAGCAGGCGCAAGGCGTGATGCGTACATCCAACGATCGCACGATCACCTGGATCACCCAGCCCCTGCCCAACGGCGCAACGCTGGTCGCCTTCATGGACGTCACCGCCGCCCGCAAGGTCGAGCAGGCGCTGAAGGACAAGAACGAGGCGCTGCAGGCTGCGGACAAGCTGAAGAACGAATTCGTGCAGAACGTGTCCTACCAGCTGCGCTCACCGCTCACGACCATCCTGGGCTATGCCGAACTGCTCGAGAGCGAACGTCCCGGCCCACTCAGCGACAAGCAACGCGAACAGGTGGACTCGATCCTGTCCGCAGCCGACCACCTCTCCAAGGTCATCGACAACATCCTCGACCTTGCGATGATCGAGGCCGGCAAGATGGAGCTCGAGCTTTCCAGCTTCTCGCTGCGCTCCGCCATGGAAGGCGCGGTCGATCTCGTCGTTTCCTCGGCCCAGAACACGAAAGTGCGTGTCGAAATCCTGTGTGACGATCGCATCGGAAACATCCATGCCGACGAGCGCCGCATCAAGCAGGTGCTGTTCAACCTGCTCACCAATGCGCTGCGTTTCACGGGAGCCGGCGGCCACATCAAGATCGAAGCGTCCAAGCCCGTGCCAAGCGAGAACATCATCCGCCTCGCCGTCTCCGACAACGGCAAGGGCATTGCGCTCGAGCGTCAATCAAGCGTCTTCGACAGCTTCATCTCGGATACACGCGGCGCTGGCCTTGGACTCGCCCTTGTCCGATCCTTCGTCGAGCTGCATGGCGGCGACGTGAAGATCAAGTCAGCGCCGGGCGCGGGCACGTCCGTGATCTGCCAGCTGCCTGAAACGACCTCGCCGCGCGCGGCTGGCCGCACCGAGCTGGAGCTTGGACCGGAAGCGGTTGCAGGCCAGACCTCGCTGTAACGGGTGCTACCGTAACAACGCCGTGAGGCGCCTGGCCCCCCGCACGCACTGGCACTTGACGTCCGCTACGTCGCTCACCTTCTAACCTCCTCGAGCATTCGAACTCGTGAGGAGGACACCATGATCACATGCAACTGGCGCCTGCAGGCAACTGCCGCAGGCGCGCTGGTCGTCGCGCTGGCCCAACCTGCGCTGGCGCAGAAGCCGATCACGAACCCGCCCGTCGCATCCATCCTGACATGGACACAGAAGCAGCAGCTGGAACGCTATCCGGCAATCGAGAAGGTCTACGCGGTCGATACGATCAGGAAAGGCGACAAGATCCGCGCCCTTCCCGCGGCTGCAACGCAGATCGATCCGAAAGTCACTTTCAACAAGCGCGCCGCGACGCTCGACGCTTTCATGAAGGATAACCGGATCACCGGCCTGATCGCCCTCAAGGATGGCGAGGTGGTGCTGGAGAAATACGCTCTCGGGCGCAAGCCTGAGGACCGCTGGACCTCGTTCTCGGTCGCCAAGTCGATGACCGCTGTCCTGATGGGCGCTGCGATCAAGGACGGCTGGATCAAGAACGTGCACGAACCGGTAACGCGCTATCTGCCCGAGCTGAAGGGCTCGGCATATGACAGCGTCAGCATCCGCCAGCTGATCTCGATGCAGACGGGCGTGAAGTGGGACGAAAACTACGCCAGCCAGCAATCTGACGTCGCCCGCGCCAACACGGCGCCTTTCAAGGGCGGTCATCCCATCGAGAACAATCCGCTGCTGCAATACATGACGAAGCTCCCCAAGAAGACGGAGCCGGGCGAGGAGTGGGCCTACAAGACCGGCGAGACCGACCTCGCCGGCATGGTCCTGGTTCGCGCGCTCGCCGGCAAATCGCTGGCGCAGTACGCCTCCGAGAAGATCTGGGCCCCCTATGGCATGGAGCAGGACGGCATCTGGATGCAGGACAAGGCCGGCCTCGATCGCGGCGGCTGCTGCATGAGCATGACACTCCGCGACTATGCCCGCATCGGCCAGTTCATGCTGGAAGGCGGCAAGATCGATGGCAAGGACGTGCTCGCGCCCGGCTGGGTCGAGGAGTCGACCGAGAACCACGCGCCGCCCAAATCCCGCGCGAAGGGCGACAGCTACGGCTATTTCTGGTGGCCGATGGAAGAGGGCTATCGCGCTGTCGGAATCTTCGGCCAGGGCATCTATGTCTATCCGGAAGAAAACCTCGTGATCGCCATCAACTCGGCAATGCCCAAGGCGTCCGACCGCGTGCAAAGCCAGAAGACCGCAGCGGTGGTCAGCGCCGTCAGAGCGGCAGCCAAAGGCAGCCAAGCCCGGACGCCTCGCGGCTGAGTTCCCGCGCTCAGGTGTCGGATTGACAGCCGGGACGAGCAACAGGAGGTTGGCGAATGCTTTCGAAGCTGACCCGCATCCTGCTGGCGCTCGTCACGGCCCTTGTCTTTACCGGACAGATGGAGGCCGCAGCGGAGCATTGCGCGCGCCTCGCCCACGAAGCAGCCTCGATCGAACAGACGAGTGCACCTGCTACGGAATGTCACGACCCAGCGCCTGCGACTGCGCACGGCGCGCATCATGCGGCCCCGTCAGAGGACCCACCCGCCCACGACCCCGCCTCGCATGCCGCCGATCATTGCGCGTGCGTCGCCGCCCTGAACGGCCTCACCAACATCACCGGCGCACGCGCAAGCAACGTCGTCGCGCACTACGCCTGGCAACCGCCGGAAGCCACCAGCTTTGTCTCAAGCCGGCCCGATCCGGATCTTCGTCCCCCACGCGCCTGACCCGAACCCAAACACTCACCCGGCCCGCAATGGCCAGGTCCACATGGATTCATGTTCAGGACGACAACTTATGTCACGCCACATTCTGATCGCTTCGGCGATCCTCCTCGCGCCATCCGCCTTGGCGCAGACACCCGACCATTCGGACCACGCGTCGCATGCGCCGGCAACACAGGCGCAGCCGCCCACGGACGAGCATGCCGGCCACGAAGGCCATACGCCACCAGCTGCAACGACCGGCCACTCGGGTCATGACAAAGCCAGCCCCCAACATCACGACATGCGCAGCGCACTCGGTAACTACGCCATGACCCGCGACGCCAGCGGCACTTCCTGGCGGCCTGCCACTGCCACGCATGACATGGTAATGAGCCATGTCGGCGACTGGATGCTGATGGCCCACGGCAATATCGACCTTGTCTACACCTCGCAGAACGGTGCGCGCGGAGACGACAAGGGGTTTGTTGCCGGCATGGTGATGGGCGCCGCGCAACGGCGCTTCGATGACGGAAGCGCGCTCCAGTTCCGCGGCGCCATCAGCCCCGACCCGCTGATGGGCAAGCGTGGCTATCCCCTGCTTCTCGCTGCAGGCGAGACCGCCGATGGCGTCGAGACGCTGGTGGACCGCCAGCATCCGCACGACATCTTCATGGAACTGTCGGCGAGCTACTCCCGCTCCCTCGGGGCAGGCCAGAGCGTGTTCGTCTATGCGGGCCTGCCGGGCGAGCCAGCCTTCGGTCCACCAGCCTTCATGCATCGCCCCGCCGCCGAGCCGAACCCGGAAGCGCCAATCACCCACCACTGGCTCGATTCGACGCACATCTCATACGGCGTGCTGACCGCAGGTTATGTTAATGGCGGGGTCAAGATCGAAGCCTCCCGATTCCGCGGCCGCGAATCCGACCAGGACCGCTACGACATCGAGACCGGCGAACTGGATTCAACAGCCGTGCGCCTGTCGTGGAATCCCGCCGACAACCTCGCCCTGCAGGCAAGCTGGGCCGACGTTACCTCACCAGAGCAGCTGGAGCCGGATGTCGATGTCGTCAAATGGTCGGCCAGCGCGCTCTATACGCAATCGTTCGACGACAAGACGCTGTCGCTGAGCGCCGCCTTCGCCCGCAAGGACAACAGCGAGGGCGTCATCCTCGATGCGTGGCTGGGGGAAGCGGCGCTGCAGCTTGACCCGGACTGGACGCTGTTCTCGCGCATCGAGGCGATCGGGACGGACGAACTCGGCCTCATCCACCATGGCCCGATCGAGGACGTGGCGCGCGCAACAATCGGCGTCTCGCGTGACTTCCGGCTTTCGGACAGCCTCGTGGTGGCGCTCGGCGCATCCGCCACGCAGAACTGGGTCAGCGATGCTCTGTCGCCGCTTTACGATGGCGACCCAACAGGCGCACTGGCGTTCGTACGCTTCAAGATCATGTAGGGTCCAGAGCCCCGCCTGGCGTCAGCTGGGCGGGGATTGCATGAAGCTTTCGACCAGCGCGCCTGACAGCAGCCGCCAGCCATCGACCAGCACGAAGAAGATCAATTTGAATGGCAGCGAGATCGTGACGGGCGGCAGCATCATCATCCCCATCGCCATCAGGATGGACGAGACGACAAGGTCGATCACAAGGAATGGCAGGAAGATCATGAAACCGATCTCGAAGGCGCGCTTCAGCTCCGAAATCATGAAGGCCGGCGCAAGCACGTGGAATGGCGCGTCCGCGGCGCTCTGGAGATTCTGGATGTTGGCCATGCCCGCGAACATGGCGACGTCTGCCTCGTTGACATGGGCGCCCATGAACGCCTGAATCGGGCCAAGCGTGCGTGGGATCGCCTCTTCCAGCGTGATGGCCTCTGCCATGTAGGGCTGGATGCCTGCTTCGTAAGACGCCATGAAGGTCGGCGCCATGACGAAGGCGGTGAGGAACAAGGCCAGGGAGATAATGACGGAGTTGGGCGGCGCGTTCTGAAGACCGATGGCTGTACGAACAAGCGACAGCACGATGACGATACGCACGAAAGACGTCGTCATCACGAGGATCGAGGGTGCGAGCGAGAGTACCGTGATCGCCGCAATCAGCTGCACGATCCCGGATGTCAGGCCCTGCCCGGTGCCGAGATCGACGGATACGGTCTGCGGCAACGCCTCCGGGGCGACCACGAGGGCCAGCAGCAGGACAGGCGCCAGACGAAGGAAACGGGCCATCATTGCTTCGGCTCGTCCGGCGCAATCGGCTTGAACGGCGCCGGTGCATCGCGCGAGGCAATCAGGAGGTCGCCGCTTGGGGCGGTGGAAAGCAGATGCTCGGTGTCGCCCCAGCGCACGACGACCAGCTTTCGACGCATGTCGAGCGAGCGCCACTCGACAACGCGCAGATCCTGACTGACAGCACCCGTCTTGAGGCCGATGCGGCTGCCATACTTGCGCAGCAGCCACGTGCCGCCGAGCAGCAGGCCGAGCACGAAGGCCAGGGCGGCGATGGCCTTGATGGCGGAGAAAAAGTCCATGGTTGGACAGCCAGCTGACGGCCCTGCGGCCGGTTTCTTGGTTAATGCATCGGAAATGGCGGTAAACGAAAGGTTAACGTCGGCCCGCGGCCTTTAAGACGGCCTTAAGCAAAGCGGTAAATTCTGCCCGGCGATGGGCCTGTCCACAGCGATCGGCCGAACGGAAATTAGCCATGTCGGACCCGACGCAGATCTCGGTTTTCCAGCTGATGAAGTCCCGCATGCAGATGCTGGGCGAGCGTCAGAAGATCCTCGCGCAGAACGTCGCCAACGTTGCGACGCCAGGCTACGTGCCCGGCGACATCGAACAGCAGGCCTTTGCAGCGACGCTGCAGCGGATGGCCGGAAAATCCGCCGGGCCGGGCCGCCCGGCGCGGGTCGCGACGCGGGCTGGCCACCTGACACCGAATCACGGATCTGGCGCGCCTGCCAGGTCCGTCCAGAAATCCCCTGACTCCGAAACCACGCTCGACGGCAACGCG
>CAIMMO010000150.1 GCA_903842595.1 uncultured Alphaproteobacteria bacterium | reverse complement strand
GGATATTTTCCCGATCGGGAAATTCCAATGTCACCTCAGCAGCTCGGCGACGTCATTCGAAAAGTCCGTAAGCAGCAGGGCCTCACTCAGCCGCAGCTGGCTGGCGCCGCGGGCGTCGGGCTTAGATTCCTGGTCGAACTGGAAGGCGGCAAAGGCACGTCTCATCTTGGCAAAGCGCTCGCAGTTCTAGACGCCCTCGGGTGCAAGCTTGTCATTACGACGCCTGAGGATGCCAGACGATGACCGCCGTTCTCACTGTCTGGTGGGGCGATCGGACCGTCGGCGCGCTCTGCATTGATCGGCAAGGCGATATCGAATTCACCTATGCCGATGCCTGGCGCGCCGCGTCGGACGCGCGGGCGATCTCCGTCTCGCTGCCTCTCCGCGCCGAACCTTTCCTTCGTCGCGAAACCCGTCCTTTCTTTGAAGGGCTGTTGCCGGAGGAGAACCAGCGTATCGCTGTCGCGCGCGCACTCGGCATCTCGCAACAGAACGAATTCCGCCTGCTCGAGCAGATAGGTGGAGAAGTTGCGGGTGCCTTGTCGCTCTGGCCCGAAGGCGAAACACCGCCAATCGCCTCATACGAGACACCGCCTACACCCCTGTCCGAAGACGCACTCATCGCTCTTCTGGATCGGCTTCCGACGCGCCCTCTCCTCGCCGGAGAGGCAGGTCTGCGCCTGTCCCTGGCCGGCGCCCAGGCCAAGGTCCCGCTGATCATGACAGACGCCGGCCTTGCCCTACCCCGGCCCGGCGAGCCCACGACCCACATTCTCAAGCCGCCAATCGCCCGATTCGCCGACACTACAGAAAATGAAGCCTTTGCGATGCGCCTGGCCAAAGGCATTGGCCTCGATACCGCCGACGCGGACATCCGCTCAGTGCGCGATCGGTCATTTCTTCTCGTCAGACGCTACGACCGAAAAGCCGACAGCGGGGGCCGGGTACAACGCCTCCACCAGGAGGATTTCTGCCAGGCCATGGGATACACGTCCGCCCAGAAGTACGCGGCCGATGGCGGGCCTGTCTTCCGCGACTGCTTTGCCCTGCTCCGTCGCGCGGCAACGCGCCCGGCGCGCGATATGCTCAAATTGCTGGACGCTGCGCTTTTCAATCTGATCATTGGAAACGCGGACGCGCATGGCAAGAATTTCAGCCTGCTCCATGCGAGCGACGGGATCACGCTCGCGCCGCTTTATGACCTGCTGTCGACCGTCTCTTATCCCGACCTCAGCCCGAACCTCGCCATGAAGATCGCAAAGCGCGCCCGCCTTGAGGATCTGGTAGCGCGCGACTGGGCGAAATTCGCTGAGGAGACGGGTCTCACTGAACCCTTCATCCGGCGACGCGCAGCCGCCCTCGCTGACGCCGTAACAACCCACGCCCCAACTGCACGCGCCGGCTTTCCGCCAGGCGTCCAGCGCGGGATGCAACAGTTTGCCGATCTCGTCGCAGCGCGTGCGGCCCGGCTGAAAGAAGCGCTCTAGCAGTTTGCGGAAAAACGTTGGTATTTGAAGCTTTTCGGGCGTTTTTCGCGGTACAGTCTGGTTGATTGCGGCTGATTGGACGGCCGCGCTGGCGATTTTCGGCGCTGCGGACGCGCGTGTCCGCTCACGCCGCGATCAGTTTGGGGATGCGGACCAGATTGTAGGCGATGAGGTTCAGCATGAAATCGCAGGCGACGCGTTCGACGCTGCGGTGCTTGGTCTTGCGCATGGTTCCATGCTGCTTGCCCCAGCCGAAGATGCACTCGATCATCTTGCGGCGGGTCTGGCTCATGCCATAGCCCACGTGCCGGGTGGTGCGCGCGTCGATGGCGCTCCGGCGGCGCCTGCCGGTCTTGGTTTCAGCGTCGTTCTGCGCCACGTGCGCGGTGACGCCCGCAGCGCGCAAACGAGCGACGTGATCGTGCGTATCGTATCCCTTGTCAGCGCCGGCGGTGATGCGACGGCGCGCTTTTTTGCGCTTTGCCTTCAGCATGGCTTCGGCTGCATCGCGCTCGGCGGTCCCGCTCGCTTGCGTCACCTGGCCCGCCACGGCGAGGCCATGCCTGTTCTCCATCAGCGCATGACCGAAATAGCAAAGCCGGGCCTCGCGACCTTGGGACTTGCGATAGAGTTTGGCGTCCGGGTCGCTGGTGCTCGCATGGGTGTCGTTTCGGCGCTTCTGGCCGTGGAAGTCGGCCCCGTCATCGCCGTCACCGCCGTCCTTGGGCTTGAAGCTCTTGTGTGAGGCCCAAGCCTCGATCAGCGTGCCATCGACAGAAAAATGCTCGTCCGACAAAAGCGGCTTCACGTCACGATGGTCCAACAGTTTAGCCATGAACTTGGCGAACACGTCGCCGCCCATGAGCCGCTCGCGGTTCTTCGTGAAGACGGTGACATCCCAGACCGGATCGTCCGGCGAGAACCCGACGAACCAGCGATACAAGAGATTGTAGTCGAGCTGCTCCATCAATTGTCGCTCCGAGCGAATGCCATAGAGCGCCTGCAACAGAAGCGCGCTCAGCAATTGCTCTGGCGGGATCGAAGGGCGTCCTTCGCGCGCATAGAGCGCTGAAAAGCTGCGGCTCATCTCTTTCAGAACGTCTCGCACCAGCGCGCGCACCTTGCGCAGCGGATGCTGCGCGGGAACCCGCGCCTCCGGCGAAATGTAGGAAAACAGCCCGCCCTGGTCCTTGAACGTTCCGCGCATCGCACTCTCCGATTCACCGCACCCAGTGAATCACGGCACGCCCTTGACCGCGAGGGTTTTTCCGCAAACTGCTAGAGGTTTTCGCATCGGCCCATGACTGTGAACCGGCGTGGGGGCGTGGCGCCGATGAGCGCAATGCCCCCACACCGATTCGCAGCTGCGCGGCTTCAGGTTCTTGCAGACACCGCGGCAGGACCAGTTTTCGGAGCTGATCGGGGGCAAATCGCCCGCAGATTCACATCGCTATACGCACGCGACAACAGCCGCGGGCGCCTTTCAGGAATCACCTGGGCGGTTTTTGCCAACGAGCCTGCGGTCAAGGTAGAATGGCCATGCAGTCTTCCCGCTCAGTATGGTCAGGGGTTCGTGTATGGATATCACCGAAGCGCTCCGGGTGATGGCGGCGAATACCAACGCCAGTCTGCGCCATCAGCTGGGTTGGGACCCTGCACCAGCTGTCATCCGCGAACCCGGTGCTGCGCGGAAGGTCTTC
>CAIMMO010000149.1 GCA_903842595.1 uncultured Alphaproteobacteria bacterium | reverse complement strand
CTACGCCATGCCGAAGCTGGTCGCCGATGTCGCTGCCGTGATCAAGGCCGAGGGACGCGACAAGGCAATCATCATCGGCCACGACTTTGGAGCGATCATCGCGTGGAATTTTGCGTTCGAGCGTCCCGAGATGCTCGACAAGCTTGTCATCCTGTCAGTGCCGCACCCCACGACCTTCGCCAATGAGCTCGCGACCAACCCGGTCCAGCTGCGCAACAGCCAGTACGCCGTAAACTTCCAGAAGGAAGGCTCGGAGAAGAACCTGACGGCGGAGGCATTCGCTGGCGGGATCAAGGACCCGGCGGAGAAGGCAAGGTATATCGAGGCGCTGAAGCGTTCCGACTTTTCGGCAATGATGAACTACTACCGCGCAAACTTTCCGCTCGGGAAGAACGCACCTGCACCGGGTGCGCCGCCCGTCATTCATCCGCCGGTCACCGTGCCCGTGCTTGTCCTCCACGGCGTAAAGGATCCTTATCTTCTCGCCTCGGGTCACGCAGGCATGTGGAACCACATCACGAAGGACAGCACCCTCGTCATGATCCCCGACGCCAGCCACAACGTTCATCACGATGCGCCGGAACTCGTGAACCGCACGATCCGTGACTGGCTTGATGCGCGCAAATCGTCTGGACGATAGCGGCCGGATCAGAGCGGTTCGCGGTGAGCCTGGTGCGAAGAATTCGAGCCGGTCACGCCCACCGCGCCCCGGCCGCGCGCAGACCCTTGCGGTCCGCGCGCCCGAAGCGCTCCGTCAGTGAACTCACACCACGTCCGTGGATGCTCCCCCGCAGCCCAACCGGACCGCTCACTGGAGCGATACGGGAAGGACATTGTCGTCGCTGATGCGATCGATACGCTTGGAGTAGGGATCAAGCCCGGCAAAGCGCGGCTCGCGCGCCACTGTAAAGGTAAGTGTCTGGACGCCATCGCGAACGGGTCGGCGCTCAAACAGCACAACGTCTTCCTTGCTGAAGCTTGACCCCGAGGGGTCTTCTGCAAAGACGCCGAATTCGAAGGGTTCATCGAAGGCCGCAGGCTTTTCCACCCCTTGTCCATCAGCATAGAATTTCCGGGCTTCTACGGTGAGGGTCAGGTCCCAGCGCCCGTCCGTTCTCCTCGATGCAGTCGCAGACAGGGTTTTTGCGTCATAAAGTGTGATCTTCTCAAAAAGATCAGTAATCAGAGCGTCATGCTGAGGTCCCGCCTCCTCGCGCAGGATGCGTACAAAATCTGCGGATGACGGATAAGGCGCGTTGCGGAAGCCGAACTGTTCGATGAGGCGCTGCAGGGAGCGGTTGACGACGGTCTCGCCGACCTCATTACGCAGGAAATACATGACCAGTGCGCCCTTGTTGTAGTGGATGTAGGGCTGGTCCTCGACGCGGATGAGAGGAAGTTCTTCGAGCACCTCTGTGCCCCGTGCGCGCAGATAGCTGTCCAGCTCATTGCTGAGGAAGCGGCGGACGTGCTCCGGTCCATAGAGGCGCTCCATCACAAGCATTGCGGAATACTGTGAGAAGGACTCCGACAGCATGGTTGATCCCTGCTTGTCGGCTCCGATGATATGGTGAGCCCACCATTGGTGTGCGATTTCGTGGGCTGTGACGAATGTCACCATATCGAGCTTTTCGGGATCACGGTTCGATTGAATGAAGCCGATCGCCTCCGAGTAGGGCACGGTGTTTGCGAACGACTGAGCAAATGAAGCATAGGCGGGAAACTCCAGAACGCGCATCTGGCGGAACTGGAAGGGTGCGAATGCT
Source organism: uncultured Alphaproteobacteria bacterium (assembly GCA_903842595.1). Classification (GTDB taxonomy): domain Bacteria; phylum Pseudomonadota; class Alphaproteobacteria; order Caulobacterales; family Hyphomonadaceae; genus UBA7672. Next base: position 3,354 of record CAIMMO010000149.1, on the reverse strand, counting down.
TCCGAGAAGACTGACAGCGATTCACGCATGGCTTTCAGCATGCGGTCGACATTCCCCCCATGTTCCGGATGATAATAGACTTCCATCGTCACCGGTCCGCTCACCTCGCGCTTGACGGCATACCGGGCCGACTGGATCGAGAAGAAGTGCATGATCGGCGCTTCCGTCCGGAACCGCCGCGCAAGTGTTTTCTCGGTGCGCGTTTCTGAGACCTGGTAGCCAGGCGCTATCGGGATCTGATCTGCATCCGTCGTGACCGTGATGTCGCTGGTCACCCAGTCGCTGTCACGACGCAGGTAGTGGTGGGCATTTGCCGCCTGGTCCTCGAGTTTTGCCATGCGCTCGGCGGGCGCCAGTCCATACTTGCGGCGCGTCGCGCGATCCTGAAGGAAAATGCTGCGATCGAGGCCCAGCTGCGGGCTGATATCCAGGTTGTTGATAAAGGAGCCATTGTCGACGATGCGGGTCTGGGCGCGCGCGTTTGGAAACCCGCGCTCTTCAAGACGCGAGAGGAAGGTGATTGTGCGCTCTTCGCCCGGCTGCATGGGCGTATCGAACGCCCATATGGTATAGTTGAACCTGTCAAAGGACTGTTTGCGGGCTGCGCCCTCGACCGCGAGGTCTTCCATCTTCAGCTCGGGCTGCCAGAAGATATGGACTTCCCTGAGCGGTGTCCCTGTCTTGTTCTCCACGACGTACTGTCCGCGGGTGAGCGCGCGCAGGTTGGAGGGCTCAAGGGTAACATCAAGCTCAACACGCGTGATGGTCGGCTGCGGCGTGTCGATGAACGCCTTGAGGGTGATTTCGCCTTCGGCGAGGGTGCGTTCTTCGTCGATGGTTGTCTGGTATGTGTTGAGGATATTGGTGTTATAGAAGATCCACCCGCCCAGACCTGTGAAAGTCACGAGGCCCGTGCTCATGATGACACCCGGCACCCCAGCGAGGCGGCGCGGCAGACGCTTGAGGCGTGGCAAGAGCCGCGTTTCTGTGCCTCTTCGCCAGAGCCCATAGGACACAACCACGAGGACGAGACAGAAGGCTGTCCAGTAGGCGTCGAACCATGCACGCGCCTGCCAGAAATGTCCCATGCCGTTCATGTCGGACAGCGGTACGCCGGGCGATCCGCCGAAGTTGTAGAGGTTATGTTCGAAGCCCAGCGAAGCGAAGGTGATCGAGGCGACCAGGTAAAGCACCATCAGCCCCCAGCCTACGAACTTGTTGGGCGATACTGACTGGAAGAACACGGCCAGCACGGCCAGCTGGATGCTGGTCACGCTCGTCGGAAGGACATACCAGAGTCCATAATTCATGAGCTCGAAATCGGTATAGCCCTTCAGAGTCTGCACAACGACTGCAGCCAGGACGCCGACAAGCGATGTGGACATGAGGACCAGCGCGATCGCGGCGATCTTTGGCAGGACGAAGGCCCAGTCCGCCACCGGGGTTGAGTCGATGATTTCATGCATCCGGCGAGCGCGCTCGCGCCAGACGAGATCGCCTGCATAGTAGGTTGCGATGATGATCGGGATGATGGTGAAGGTGCTGTTCAGCGCCTCGACCATAATGCGCGTCACGGGAAGCGTGGTCGCCCCGCGAAACTCGTCTGCGAACCAGAGTGAAGAGCCCGCGTTGAAAAGGCCGATCAAGAGCAGGACAGCGTAGGCGGGACTTGCAAAGACTGCCTTCATGTCGAAGGCGGTGCGGGCGCGCGCCTGCGCCCAGGCGGCGTCGGCGCCAAACCGTGGCGCAGGCAGCGCGCCGGTATGCGCCGGGGGCTGAGTTTTCTTGCTCTTGCGGGCCTTTGCGGCCTTAGCGCCCCTCCCCTCGAAGCGGAAGAAAACATAGGCGGCTGCAAGGAAGACAACAGCGATGCCGAGCCACAGCGCCCGATTGGCGAGGAACAGCCCCGTGATCGGTGGCAGGAGCGTGTTTCGTTCGACAGCAGTCCAGTACTTCGTTGCCTGGAACAGAGACGCCGCACCGACCGGATCGAGCATGGCCGACAGCGTTTCCTGGTCAGGCCTGGTCAGCAGGCCGCTCATCACCAGATAGGCGGCGAGGAAGGCGATAAGGCCCACATAGGTCGCCATTGCCGAACGCGTGAGTGTGGCGAGTGCGAAGAAGGATGCGCCAAATATGAAGAGTGTCGGTGCGGCGAGGACGGCGTATGCGAAGAGGTAGTGATCCGGGCGGAAGGGTCCAAGCGTTTCCGGATCGAGCCAGGGCATCATCGATCCGAGCATCATCGCCAGCGGAACGGCTGCAAATCCGATGAGGCCCGCAAGGAAGGCGCCGGCGAAACGACCAAAGAGGTATGCGCCCTTGCCCATGCGTGTTGCGCGCACGATCGGCCCAAATCCTGTCTCATCATCGCGCAGGACGCCGTTGGCCACGAAGGCCACCAGCGCGAAGTTGGCAAAAATGGACATGATGAGGACCGTCTGCAGGATAGCGAACGGTGAGTTCACGAGCGTGTTTCCGCCCGATCCGATCTGTATCTCATCGACGGTGACGGCGCCGAAGGTCAGAAGGAAGAAGAGCCCGAAGCTGATCCAAAGCACCGGGTTGCGGAGCTGATAGGCAAGCTCGAAGCGCGCGATCGGTATGAACATGGCGAGTGTCTTTCCGCTCAGGCGGCGCGGCTTGATGCAGAGAGTGTCGAGAAGTAGACGTCTTCAAGGCTGCCATCGATCGGCGCAAATCCCGGGTCGGGCTGCGCGTCCGCAAGCACGTGAATGACGGTGCGTCCCGCAAACAGGCGGGTCGAGATCACGTTGTGGGTGTTGCGATGTGCGACCAGTTCCTCTCGCGGAATCGTTTTTTTCCATATCCGTCCGTTCAGCGCCGCTGTCAGGTCAGCGGGTGCGCCTGTCGCAATGATGCGCCCTTCGGCAATGATCGCCATGCGTGGACACAGGTCGGCGACGTCTTCAACGATATGGGTCGAGAGGATGACCACAACCCTCTCGCCGATATCAGCAAGCAGGTTCAGGAACCTGTTGCGTTCTTCAGGATCGAGGCCGGCGGTGGGTTCATCGACGATGATGAGGCGGGGCTGACCGATGAGCGCCTGTGCGATTCCAAACCGCTGTCGCATGCCGCCCGAGAACCCTGCGATTGCCTTGTTGCGGACGTTCCAGAGATTGACCTGCGCCAGGAGCGCCTCGACAGTCTGCTTGCGATCCCTGGCATTCGAGACACCCTTGAGGATGGCCATGTGGTCGAGCATGTCGGCGGCTGAAACACGCGGATAGACGCCAAAATCCTGCGGCAGGTAGCCGAGTGTGCGTCTCAGCTTTTCCGGCTCGGCGATGACGTCGATGTCCTCGAACCTGACCTGACCGCTGGTTGGCG
>CAIMMO010000148.1 GCA_903842595.1 uncultured Alphaproteobacteria bacterium | reverse complement strand
TAACGCAGAGTTGAGCGGACGACGCCAGCGGCGCCCCGCGAGGCGCAGACTATGCGCGCGTCGGCTCGCGGGGCGCCGCTGGTGGCGGTCCGTTCCAACGTCGGGTTAGGCAGCACTCGCATATCGCGCCTTTGCGGCATGAAGGAACTCGACACCTCGCGCGAGTCTTTCCTGGCGCGACAGGGCTGGCATCCCCGGAAGGGCTTCCAAAGACTTGCGGGAGGGCTCTGTACCCCTAAGGCTGTTCGGATAGCAGGCCAAGTACCAGATCTGGAAGGCCTGCATGGTTAAGGACAGCCCCGATCCTAGTTCCCCACACTCGATCGTAGAGAAGAAAATGAGGTGATCATTCTCCTCTTCCTCGAACGAGATAGTTGCCAGCGGATCATGGTCTGCATGCTTCAGAAAGTTGCTGACTCCGTTCAGGACTTCAAGCGCTTGCTTGCGTGGCAGTCCTGAGTCAGCGATTAACCGCTCTCTCCAAGACGCCCCTGACTGTGCAGCTTCGACAAGATCTGAGTAGAGCCTAAACGCTGCAGCGGCAAGGGTGCGTACGGCCAATGGATCCCGGTTAGAAAGAAGGAGCTCAATCGCGACGTCGAGTTGATTCGATGCGGCGTCGGTTTTTGAGGCTCTGATAAGCATGCTGCCTAACGAAGCTGTGCAAAAACCCGGGCGGCAGCGCTCGCGGGCCGGTGTGATGTGATCGATTGGCGTTTCACGCCGTCTGGCTTCCTGGTTTCCATTTCCGCCTTCTGCAAGCGCTATGGATCGCTCTGTGGGGGCATGCTGCTCCGCGAACCGTCACTGTAACTCGCATCTGGCCAGTTTCTCAATGTTGTGCACGAGGCAGAATAGTCGCCACTGGGTTCCGACCTTGTTCAGCCCGCGCAGCGTGAACCGGTTCAGGCGCTTGTTGTGCCGCAAGTTGCCGAACACCGGCTCCACGGTTCCGATCCGCTGGCTATAGCGACGCCTGCCCTCAGGGCTGTCGATGCGCTGCTTCATGACTTGCATCGGATCGATCGGTCGGTCCGGATACTTCTTGAAGATTGCCACCTGCCGTACCGCCGTTCTTTGCGGATATCGCAGGCAACGGTCTCGGTGCTCGCAGGGCACGCATGCCTTTTGAGTACCGGTGTACTTATGATAGGTCCGCCCCTTGATCGTGCAGCGGTTGCCATTGCTGTAGAGCCGCTGCCCGGACGGACAGATGCAATGGCTGGCATCGTAGGCCACCGTGAAATCCTGCGGTCGATACAGTCCCAGCTTTTTCGCCTGCCCGACCCGACGCTTGTCGTGTAACGGATCGGCCTTGGCCTTGTGTTTTCCCTGACCCGCCAGACGCTCGTCACGCTGCCGCATCTGGTTGTCCGCAATGAGGGCGGTGACGTTCAGTTCGGCGAGCGCCTGCAAGTTCTCCTTGCTGTGATAGCCCGCGTCGGCGGTGATCAGCGTGTCCTGGCCGCAGACGGGCTGGCTCGCCTGGATCATGGGCAGCAACATCGCCTGCTCCGACCCTGAACCCGTCACCTCGGCGGCCACAATGATCTGCTGCGCGCTGTCGACGGCGGCCTGCGCTGCATAGCCCTGAATCACGCCCTTGCTCGTGGCCATCTTGGCACTGTCGGGGTCGGTGACGTTGGTCTTGAGCTCCTGCCCTTTGCGGTTGCGCCGCGGAACATTGCGGGCGACGAAGTCGCGCGTGACCTGGGCTTCCTTCTTCAGCGCTGCAATACGCGTCTGGCGCTGGTCGTGCGCGTTGTTCCCATCACCGGTCTTGTCCTGCTGCTGATGGGCATCGATGATCCGGCGGGCGGCCTTGTCCAGGCGGTTCGCCCGATGTACCAGTTCCGCGTGCGTGCCACTGCGCTCCTTGCTCGCGTTGGCAGGCAGCTTGACCCCGTCGATAGCGAACATCTCCCGGCCGATCAGACCCATGCGATCGCATGTGAGCAGCACCTGGGTGAACAAGCCGTGGATCTCGTTGCCCAGCTCGCGCACGAACTTCGCAATATGCGTATAGCTCGGCTGGCTGTCGCCACTGAGCGCGATGAACTGCACGTTGTGCACGCAGGCCGCTTCGATGCGCCGGCTGCTTATCAGGCCACGGCTGTAGCCCAGCAACACGATCTTGAGCATCACGCGAGGATCATATGCACTCGCGCCGCACTCGTCGTTGCGGAAGCGTTCATCCAGCGCACTCAGATCGAGTTCGTTGTCGACCAGGTGATCGAGCGCGAACTCGAAGGTTCCAGGCTGGATCTGTTCACTCAGCACCACCGGCAAGAGCCGGGGATTGCGGTCGACCACCTTGTATCTCGCCATGTCCCGCACCCCCTTCAGTGAGCACTAGAACATGGACAGAATTACAGGCTGTTCGTTCCTCGGTGGCGGGGGTTTTCGCACAGCCTCAACGCAGAGTTGAGCGGACGACGCCAGCGGCGCCCCGCGAGACGGAGACTATACGAGCGCTGGCTCGCGGGGCGACGATCGTGGCGGTCCGTTCCAACGTCGGGTTAGGCGTCACTTCGGCGTCGCTCTGACCAACTTCTCAGCCATGCGCGTTTGCCACCCAGGACCTGTGGCTCGCCACTTCTCGATGACATCTTCGGGAAGACGAATCGAGATTAACTTCTTCGGATTCTCCGATCGAGGGCGCCCGCCCTTGTTGACCTGACCACGCTCCAGCATGTCTTCGGTCAGCTCCGGCAACTCGTCGTACTCTTCGAGCTGAATCACGTGGGCCGCCACCTTGGCTAGATCAGAGCCCAAGGAGCGGCGCGATGGTCGCTTGCTCGCGTTCATTGGCTTTCCTCATGCTGAAGACATGGCGATCCTCGCCACGCGGTGTGTAGCCGATGACGACCATTCGGTCGCGCAGCATCCCGAAGCAGATCATCCGCCTCTCGCCATAGTCTTTGCGGAGGTCTTCAGTCTCGAAGAATCTCCCTTCAAAGACGAACCTAGCGTCCTCGAAGTCGAGCGATCGCTCAGCGAGAGTTTTGGCGCGCTTGTAGGGATCGTAGCTAATTAACACACGGTTATTGTATTTACAAAAACCTAGAAGCGCAAGAGACGATCGTTTTGTGATGCCTAACGTGGTAGTTGAGAGGCCGGAGCCAGCGGCGCCCCGCGAGACGGAAAATAGCGGAGCCCGGCTCGC
>CAIMMO010000147.1 GCA_903842595.1 uncultured Alphaproteobacteria bacterium | reverse complement strand
GCCCTCGTCATCCGTGATCGCGCCATTCATGTCGTAGGCGATCGGGTTGAGGAAGGACGCGACGAGGCCGAATTCCTCGGCCGAGAGCGGCGTTCCGTCAGCCTTCATGGCAGCCATTTCGGCGCCGACGCCGTTGATACGCGGCATGTTGTCCGTCAGCATCGAGTGGCCGAAACGGTACACGACGTGCGCGAATTCGGCGAAGATCGCCGGGTTGATGTCCGGCGTCGAGTTGAACACGAACGGGTCGATGTTCGGCTGGATCTTGCGGGCGAATTCTTCGAACACGAGGTGCTGATACTGCATCTCGGTCGCCATGCGCGCGCCCTGGAACAGGCGCTCGCCGTCCCAGTCGAAGTTCTGCCCTGCGAGGTAGGTGTTGAGTTGGCCGACCGTCATGGTCTTGAACGCAGCAAGCTGGGCGTCGGAGAAGTCAACGGGGGTTTCCAGCCACTCGTTGATGAAGGCCTCGTCGCCGCTCGACAGGATGGTCAGCTTCTGCTGCTCGACCTGACGGTTGTGTTCCCCGTGGAAGATGTGGTGGACAGCCGTCAAGCCGACATTCTCGTTGCCGCGGCCGTCGCCCGTGATGAAGTGCTGGTCGAGCAGCTCGTTGTCGTACTCGGTGTTACGGCCGCGAGCGTCCACAGCCACAGCGTTGCCAACATCCGTGCCAGCGTCCGGACGCAGCAGGCCACCGACAACCACCGGCGCCGCGCTGTGCGCGATATCGTCAAGGAAGGCGTGGCCGGTGCGGACGGCCGAAACCGTCTCATTGGCTTCGATCACGTTGCCGCCAAGCAGCACCGTGCCAACCGGCAGCTGGATCGCCGACGGGTTCACCGGGTTGGCGATGCTTGTCTCGACCCAGATCGAGGCGCCGTCCGGGTCAACGCCCGCGAGGATCTGCGGCATGCCGTTGGGGCCACGGACGAATTCGCCGTAGAGGTCCATGCGGAGGACCGGGATGTTGCCGACATCGAGGTCGGTCAGCCGGATGCCCAGCATCGAAAGCGCCTGCGCCTTGACGTCACCCCAGGTCGGCAGGCTGCTGCCGGTATCGTTGGCGTCGCGGCCGTCCAGCAGGTGGCCGGTGGCCTTCGGAACGCCCCCTTCCATGTGATACTCGCGCAGGAAAGCCTGGTGCGAGGCATTGGACGTGTAGGTCTGGTTCTGGTCGACAAACGGCGTCGTCTTGTTGACTTCCGTATCGCCCGACGGCGTCGCACGCGTAACAGCCATGAAGGCGAGGTGCGCGTTCTGCGGCAGCGACAGCTCGTCGCCCGTATTGGCGATGCCGTCTGCACCGACGGTCATCAGCGGATCGTCAGCGTTCAGCGGGACGTAGACGGTGCCGTTGCCGCCCTTGTTGATGAGGTCGAGGCCGTGGTCGAAGAACTGGCCGAAGAAGGTCATCCAGGCATTGAACGGAGCCGACAGGCCTTCGTCCGGCGCAACGTTCGGGATAGAGATCGAGTTGCCATCGCGCGAGACGCCGAAGCCGGCGATCACACCGTCAAACGCGGCCTCTGCCGCTGCTTTCTGCTCCGGCGTCGATGCGACGTTGCCAAGCACGACATGCATCGCAGCAAACGCGTCCTGGATGGTCTCAAGCGCACCGCCAGCACCGTACATCTCTCCAGCGAACTCGCCGTTGAACTCGGCGAAGGACAGCGCCGCGACGATGGCCGCCGGGTTGTTGAACGACATGTCCGAAACAAGGTTCGAGATCAGGCGGGGGTCGGCGTCGGCAACGCTGCCATTGTTGCCGTAGTTATTGTTGGTGATCGTGGGGGCGCCAGATCCGGGCGGGCCAAGCGGCATTGCATCGCCGTCCGCTTCATTGCGGTAGTAGCTCGGCAGGAGGCGCGGCATGGCCTGGTCGGAGGCACCCCAGGTTTCGCGGCCGTCAGTGGTGTTGTTGAAGGTGCCATCAACCGTGCGCAGACCGTAGGGCGCCATCGGTGAAGGGATGGCGAGCGTCGCGCCGGGCGTACCCGCGGGAACGACGTTCCCATTTCCGTCCACCCAAACGTCCGTCAACGCAACCGCTGCAGCACCCGCATGCGCGGTCGAATTGGCTTCAGCGATCTTGATCTGTTTCAAAACGAAAACGAGATCGGCGATATTCAGCTTCAAAGCAGACATTTTTTAACCCCACCAAACCCGGCACAAACGCCAATGCAGCCACAATGCGAATTCTATTCCATCAGCTACGGGTCAGACATCGCTTTCATCCCCGACCATCCCTCCGCTGAATGTGTTTCCCCAAGCGAGGGAATTTTCGCATCAAGATTAACTTTGACAGCGAAGCGCCGAGCTCTTGCGCGCAACAAAACTGCAACAAAAGAGCCCGGATAAAGTGTGCTATTCCAGCAAGCTCGGCGCGCGCTTCCGAGTCTATGAGCAGAGCGAGACACGCGGCGAGAAGTTCGCCGTTCGCGCGCTAGAATACCTGCAGACAGCGGCCTTCCCCTGTTGGGAGAAGAGTCATAAAATTCAGATGGTCCCGACGTTGCAGTTGCATCCAGATTTAATGCTGCAAACGGCTGCCCGGGGGTCCATATTGCCTCAACGCGCGCCCGCCTCTCGCGCGATATTGATAGATAATGAATTGAACCGAAATTGGACGCAAATCCCACGATGGCATTGCCCAATAACGAAACACTAATCACCGCCCAATAACTCCCCATGCATCGTTAAAGCAATATTCACCTTATCTTGCAGAAGCCTGACGGTTAACGCAGTGACGATACTTCTTGTCGAAGATAATAATGGTCTTGGCGCCGCGATCGCGCAGGCGCTCACAGCCATGCGGTATCGGGTCGACTGGCGGCGCAGCATCGATGCGGCGCTGGAGCCGGCCCTTGATCAGAGTACGGATCTTATCATTCTCGATCGCGGCCTGCCCGACGGTGACGGCCTCGAATTCCTGCGCCAGTTGCGTGGCGAGGGCGTCGGCGCAGGGGTGCTGGTGATCTCCGAACGCGGCGCCATTCAGGACCGTGTCGCCGGACTGGACGCAGGGGCGGACGACTATCTCGTCAAGCCGTTCGCATTCGCCGAACTCGTCGCCCGCTGCCGCGCCCTCCTCCGCCGGTCACGCGAAATACAGCTCGATCCCGTGCGGCTCGGCAATCTTCTGCTGCACCCCGACACGCTTGAGCTTTCGGTGCAGGGAAATCCGTTGACGATTTCCCGCCGCGAGGGGCAGCTGCTGGTCGCCCTGCTCCGCCGGCAAGGTCGCGTCTGCACCCGCGCCTATCTCGAAGGTGCACTCTATGATGCATCCGCTGAAGTCAGCCCGAACGCGCTGGAAACAAGCATCTCGCGACTGCGCTCGCTGCTTGCCAGCGCCAATGCAAGTGTCGAGCTGAGAACCGTACGCGGCGTGGGCTATGCGCTGGGCGAGAAAGACACCGCCTGAGACGACCTGGGATAAATCGAGCCCAGGTTTACTTGTGCGTTAAAGTTGGCAATCGGGCCGCATCCTGCGCCAGGCCGATTTTTGGCCAAAGGTCCGGCGCTCGAAGGGCTGCGACCTGGCAAGCAACCTGAACCCGTCTGGGTGTGTCAGCCGGCCGACGGCGCGGCATTCGCCGCTGCAGCGACCTCATCCACCATCATCTGCGGTGAGTCGGAATGATAGAGCAGCACCACGACATCGCCCTTGGGATTCAGGGCATAGACATAAGTCGTGTGATTGATGTGATGGATCGATTCCTGGGTCGGCATCATGGTCTGCTCGGCCCGCGACTTGAAGAGCCGGCCCGCATCCATCACCTGCTTGCGGCTTCCCGACAGCAGGATCACGTCCGGGTCCTGGCTCTCGCCCCATGTCGCAATTGCCTGACGACGGATCTCCGGCCCGGTGGTCGCAAGTTCGTTGACGGGCAGTTTCGCGCGCCCCGCATGGGCGTCATGCGGCGCAGCACCCGCAGCGCCAGTTTTCTTGCTATGTGCAAGACCTCCCGACAGGTCGTCCAGCCGCGGCGCATTGATGTCGATGAAGACAGCCTTCGTCGGCACGCCCATCGCGTTCAGCTGGTCGACAGCCTTCGGTATGGAGGCCATGGCGATCGGACAGGCTTCGAGGCACTCGATATAACCCAGATAGAGAAGGGTCCAGCTGCCAAGCAGGTCCTGCTCGGTGAACGTGCCGCCGGTCTTCGCGTTCACCAGCTTGATGCTGCCCGTCATCTCGGTAACGTCGGGGAGGACATAGCTGTGCGTGTCATGACCCGACTGGCGTTTGGCCTCACCCGCTGAATGATCCTTGGCGCTATCGTGAGACGCTGATTCAGCATGAGCTACGGCGTTCACGGCGGTTTCAACCGCCGCTTCCTGGCCAGAGCATGCGGCGGCAGCAAGAGCCGCGGCGCACACAGCGAGATGAACGACGTTCCGGATCATCAGGTCACATTGATATAAGTGTACGCAATGCCTGTGCCATTGTTCTGGATGCCGCGCGCAACCCAGTCACGGAACTCGAACTTCACACGGTAACGGCCACGACGCGTCGGCTGGATTATCAGGTCGCGACGTTGCGCAGTGCAAGTCTCCAGGACAGATCCTGCAGGCAGGAAGATCGGTTTCGCCCATGGCTGGGCGGGATCGCCCAACGGCCGGCCATCAACCCCGTAAATCGTCGCGTCGAGACCCTCGATCGTGGTCTGGACGATCGAGTAAGACGCGTTGAGGTGGCGCACCAGGATGCGCTGACCGACCTTCGCGTTCACGACGACCTTGGGATCGGTTTCCGTTCGGGGCGCAGGAACACCTGTCACCAGAAAGTATTTCGGTTCGAACCTATCGAGGCCGACATCGTCGCCGCACATGCCGGCGTCGTGATTCATCCTGTGCCAACGCGGATCAACATCGTCGGGCACCCAGAAGGCTTCGACATCATAGGCCGGGCCATTCTGGTAGAGCTTGCCCGGGCCTTCCGGCGGATCGACGATCAGCAGGCCGTACATGCCGTACTCGAAATGCACCACCGTGTTCTTGTGGCAATGGTAGAAATACGTACCCGCCGAATGCGGCTGGAACTGGTACGTGTATCTCTCCGCCACCTCGAAGGACACGTGACCAACACCGTCATTATAGGTGCTGGAGTTCATCCCGTGGTGGTGGATGGTGTGATGGTTCTTCTTGGCGTCCAGCGTCGAATGGACGACCTGGCCCTGACGAACGCGGATTGGCTTCGACGGGAACATCGTCTTGGACTTGTCATCGCGCGGATCAATGAAGATCCAGAACTGGACGGCCTGGCCATCCGGCATGGTGATGTTGAGCGTCTTGGCGCCGTCGCGGATGAAGGTGATGTTCGGATTCACCCGGTCCGGTGTCGGAATTTGCCGGTCGATGACGTCGCAGCCGAATGCGGCGAACTCGGCAGGATCACGTGCGATAACCATCAGACTGCAACTCCTCGGCTCGGCCCCAGGAGTTCCCAGTGCGTCACCATTCCCTGCGGGTATTGACCGCCGCATGCGGTCTGCGACATTTCGATGTGGCAGTGCATCGGATAGAGCAGCGGCCACGGCTCCTCTTTCGGAGGCCAGGCAGCCGCCGGAATCTCGTCCGGCTTCTTGAACGGCAGCAAGACGTCCTTGCGCGAGAGGGGCGGCAGGATCCAGACGTCGTTCTCGAGAACGTTCGTGTTGTAGACGCACCTGCCGGCGCTATCGACATCGGTGAGTCCAAACACGTGGTTGCCGTGGATGTGGGGGGCGTGCGTGCAGAGGCCCGCATTCAGCGTCCGGATCAGGCAAGGCTCGCCGACATAGCCCTTGGGCACGATCTGCTCGTCGTGCGCCGAGTCATAACCTGACAGGCCATTGATGGTGAAATAGCGCGGGCGGAAGAAGTAGATCGGCAGGCTGAGGTCAACGCCGCCATCACGCTCGACGACCTTGTTGATCGCAGGATCAATGCTGCTCATCAGCCAGATGCGATCGCGGGTCGGGATGGATGGATCCCATTTTCCGCCCGGGAACTCGCCGCGGCCCATCTCGTCGAAGATGGCGGACAATGCGGGCGTCAGCCCTGCGCTCTGGTAAGGCGTGGCGCTGCCAGCTGGCGTCTTGTTGGCAGCGCCTGGCGTCACGATGAAGGCGCCGTACAGGCCAACCACGCGACCCGCAGCCCCCTGCGTATCTTCATGATAGATGTGTGTGCCGGCCTGGCCGGCGACAAACTGCACGGTTGCAGTCTGGCCAGCGGGGATCACCGGAAAAAGGCTCGGCGCATAGCCCGTGACGGCAAAGCGGCGCGGACGGCGCGTCTTGTTGACCAGCTTGATCTGGACCGTCGACCCACGAACAACGCGCAGCGGTGGACGCAGGGCGCGCGTGATGGGCTCACGATAGGCCATCGCAAAGATGACCTCGCCGTCGATCATCTCTTCGTAGATCTCCTCCATGTGGAGCTCGAAGCTGATCGACGACCCGGACTGGGCTTCCGCCTGCTGGTCGAACTGATGCTTCGCGAAAGCCGCTGTCAGCGCGCCCGCACTGCCATAGGCGACGAAATCCCGTCTGCGCATCACGAATCCTGCCCACACCAAAGCCCAGCGGGCGTCATAGGAATCTTAAGCTGAGGTGAAAAACCCAACCCGAAACCCCAATAGCGCCCTAACCCTTCGGTAACTCATAGACCTTGCCGAAACCTGACAGACACGAGTAAACCGAAGCAGATCTCATTGAGTGCATGGGAATTACCGTTGCATTCGCATGGAACTTTCCCGTCAGGTTCGCGTAAGTTTCCCCTTCGTATTTCTGAGGCACACCGGACCTTGCGGCCAGCATGTTCCAGACAAATCAGAGGGTTAACGACCCGCTTGCCCGACCGACACAACAATCCCGCAGCAAGGAATGGACCAGACAGGATGGCGCTGTCACCGGTTAGCCGGCTTCACGGGATGGCTTCATTGATCCGTATAAGGAGAATTGCTGCGAGTGCGGCATCAACGACACAGGGGCGACGCCGTTTGAAACCGCCTCGCGCGTGCATGTCCCGCTATCGCTGCACGCAACAGGCGAATGCCACCTCCGTGCACGCGACAAACCCGAGCCCAGCAATCGCGAACTGCTCCAACTGCTGCCCTGGTTAGATGAGCCGCACAGTCAGCGAGCCGCACAGCAGCAGCACCGCATGCAGCACGTCCAAACGACTGAACGTGCCAAACTCGATCACCAACAGCGCGAGCAAGAGCCAGCCGAGCGTGCAGATCATCATGAACAGCGGACCGAGGTCACGAGCCATAACCAGTGGGTAAGGCCGACAGCCGCCTGGGCACAGCCGCCTATGCAGGACCGCCCGGCCATAGAACTTGCCAACCCGACGCCCACGCTTGTCCCCAGCCCCCGCCCTCAAAGGCATTAACCCCGCCAGACCGAACCTGGGGTGGACGAGCTGGATCACACCGTCACATGGGCGCTGCATCGCGAAGACGACGATCCGTATAAAGACCAGCTTCGCCGCGGCGGCGCGTCGCGTGTATCAGGCGAAATGAGCAGTTGCCCCCTGACGGACCTGCGAATTGCCTCTCTTCGAGACTGGACGCGAAGAGGTTCGGATGCGGTGGGCCCTCGGGAGAGATCCTGCATTGGCAGCTTCGCTGCTGGGGAGATTGATGCTGGAGAACGAAGATGTGGCGGGGATGAAACGGCAAGATCAGCCTGGCTGGTGCGGCAGAGGGATTTCCTGGCAACGAGGCCTCGCGACGCGTTCAGCCCGTTCCGGTCGGCGCGGATGATCGGTCAAGCGTTGCGCCACCACCGCATTGCAGCTGGCTGCGATCTGCTTCAAGCGCGCGGTCATTGCCCTGCCTGGAAAGCTGCGAGCAGAAGCGCGAGGCAGCCTTCCGCAATGGGTCCCGCCCAAGGCGCGTCATGGAGGCCCCCTACCCTTACTCACAAGGCAGCGGCGCAAAGCTCAGAGCGCTCATCCCTACGGCGAGAGCGCCCGGCATCCCAGGGCGTGCAGGCCGGCTCAGCTCTGAGCCTTGAATTCTTCAGACTGCAAAAGGGTTCTCAGCATCGCCTTGCGGTTGCCCGTATCCTGGATGAACCTCAGATTGTCGGTAGCGCCGCCCGTGTCCGGGTCGCGGCCAAGCGCGACACGATAGGCGCTCGCCAGGTAGTCCTCATCCGTGACCAGCAGGTCAGGATTGCCATCCTTCTGATCGGCCACCATGACCACAAAGGCGTGCGCAAGATCGACGCCCGTGCCGCCGCTGGCGTATCCGAACTCCTTGAGCTTGTCTGTAATGCCCTCCGGACAGGCAGCACCAAGTCCATTCAGGCAAAACCGCTGCACCAGATCGGGATTGGCGGCAATGTCGACCGTCTCGGCGATGTTGCGCGCGTACTCTGTGAGGGCCTCGCCCTGCGCCGCTTCCGCCTTTGCCACCGCCTCAGCCGGATCGCCACCACATCCGGACAGGAGGATCAATGTTCCTGCAACAACGATCAAAGATGACAGACGCATGCATGCTCCACGAAACGCCGACCGACGCCTCGCCATTTAACCCGAGACGCGGGAGCGATCAACGAATGTCCTTCGTCACGAACGTCCATCCTTACAGTGACTCACGGCCTCGCGCGGAGGCTGCTGTCTGCCGCAACCTGCCAGCCAGTCTTGCGCAGGACGATTGACACGAAACCGCCAATTCCGCTGGAAGAATCCTCCGTGCGTTTTCGGACAGCGCCGTGACGGACGATGATTGCGCCGCTGCGGATTGGCCGCAGTCTCAACACGAACGAGCGTCAGCCGGCGCAAGGACGTGCAGCTTTCATCGACACGTCTAACGTCGACATCTTCTCGACATCACGAACGCTGCCTGAAAAACGAACGCCGGGTTAAGACCGCGCTCTGTCCAACGGCCGGCGGGATGTGGCGATTTTACCCAACAACATGGAGAGCCGCACGAGAACGGCTGGCAGGATCACGCCAGTCATCTCCAGGGCCCAGTCATCTCAGGGGCCCAGTGATCTCATGGGCAATGAGACGCTACCGGACGTCACGGGCGATCCGAAAACCAAGATTGTTGAATCGATTGGTCGCCAGCTCTCCCGCCCGCAGCGCCGACCGGAGCAATGCTGGCTCATTGAACCAGGAGCCGCCGCGCGCGAGGCGGTAAGCACATGTCGGAGGCGAATAGGGCTCACCGTCTGACGGTTGGCCGGCAGAATAGTCCGGCGCGTAGCAGTCCTCGATCCACTCAAGGACATTGCCGTGCATGTCATAAAGCCCGAACGCATTGCCCGGGAAAAAACCAACCGGCAGCGTCCCGGCGCGATGCTCGCCTGGCTCGCCGTCGAGATAAACCTTTCTCGCGTCAAAGTTGGCCTCTGACGCAGCAATTGTGCGGCCAACGCTGAACGCTGTTTCTGTTCCTGCCCTTGCCGCATACTCCCACTCAGCTTCGCTGAGCAACCGGTAGGGCATACCTGTCGAGGCAGACAGCCATCGCGCATAAACCTGAACATCATCCCAGCTGACATGGGTCACGGGTCTTCCGCCCTTGCCAAACCCGTCATCCCTGGGTGGCGAGCATGCGCCAGCAGAAACACACACGTCATACTCGGCCCATGTCACTTCATGCTTGCCTGCGGCGAAGCTTTTGATCTGTACACGGCGTTGTGGCCCCTCATCGTCATAGCGGCCTGTCTCATCAGGGGGCGAGCCCATCAGAAATGCTCCGCCCGGCAACACAACCATTTCCGGACAAGCAGGACAGTCGCGGAATGTTCTTCCGGGCCCTTCTGTCGGCGCTGCTTGCGATGAAGAAACCCGGATTGTCACGCGCGCCTGCGCCGATCGGCCATCACGATCGGCAATCGTATAGGTGAACGCTTCGTCGTCTCCGGATGGTCCCGGCACGAACTCCAGAACCTTGTCGGTGATCTTCAGCGTACCGCCCTGCGCGAGTTCAACCACATCGCCGACGCCAATGGACTTTCCGTTGATTGTCGCAAGCTTGAGGAGACCCTGTTGTCCGTGCGCGTCGTTGTACTCAGGATTGAAGGTCAGCGTTTCGCCAGCTTCAACTGTGTATGCGTCATCTGCTGCCGAGACATCCGGGACAGGCACTGGGACCATCTCGACAGAGACTGTCTCGATCTCCGCGACCTGCACCGGCTGAAGCGGCTGAGGCGCAGGCTTGACGATGGATATCGCGCCCACGCCCGCAGCCGCTGCCAGAATGAGCGGGAGAGTTGGGTTTGTCGACGGAGGCTGGCCGGTCTGCCAGAGCTGCTCGCGGCGAACCACCCTGCGCCCCAGTCGACGAGGCGTCAGACGCGCCAAGAGCCGACGGATATCCGTCTTGTACTTCGCATCACGCAGAACCGATGCCTTGCGATAGCGAAGCGGGTGAAGTTGAGGCGGGATCGCGTCAGCACGCGGAAGTGAGCCGCCGCCAACGAGCACCGGAATGACGGGAATGCCAATCGCAAGGGCAGCTTCGATCACGCAGTGTACCGCGTTATCCTGATCGAAAGACGCGGGCCGGTCACAGACCTGATCGCGCTCATCTGCCCAGCTGGGACCGATCAGGGCGAGCACAGCATCGCAGCCGATCAGCCGCTGGCGCACGTCATCGACCAACCCGGGGCCACCAGGTGCACTCCGGGAATCGATGCCGACGATTTCGCAAGCGGTTCGTCCGCGATCACCTGCGAAAGCGCGCAGCAGGTCCGCATACCTGCTGTCCTCAGGTCTATGGCAAACGATGTATTTTGGCATTCCCCCCAGAGCCCCAACGACGGAACGTTAGCCCGGGATAGGAGGTCCTGCAACGATCTCCTCCGGCGGCCGGCGCCTGCTCCGTTTCTTCGGCGCGCGCACGACTTGGGCGGCCCGACAGTCCTGCCGACGCACCGGGCTCGTGGCGCACGCTCGCCAAACCTGCACTCGCAAAAGCAGGGCTGCGGCGTCCCCGTGACCCGAGAACCCGCGCGTGCCGGAGGCGGAAAAGCTGGTCAGTCAGTCATCCAGCGCTCTGGAGGCGCCGATTTATGAAAGTCGGATCCAGTCCCCGAACAAAACAATCCCAGACGGTAGCGTCCACGGAGATGGTGTAAATTCGCTGACGGAGCGCTTCGGGCGCGCGGACCGCAAGAGTCAGCGCGCGCCCGGGGCGCGGCCGGCGGGAGGGGTGGTCATCGGAGAATCCCGGCAGGGTGGCGTTGCAACACG
>CAIMMO010000146.1 GCA_903842595.1 uncultured Alphaproteobacteria bacterium | reverse complement strand
TGCGATCTTTTCGGCGTCGTCTTCGTACTCATACAGCGCTCGTGCGGCGGACAGCGCGTAGTTGCCCCCTGAACCAATGGCCGCGATCGGATGCTCCGGTTCCAGCACGTCGCCCCTGCCCGTGATGACGAGCAGGGACGTCGCGTCGCCCACGATGATGAGGGCTTCGAGGTTCCGGAGGTATTTGTCAGTGCGCCAGTCCTTGGCGAGTTCCACGGCGGCGCGCTGAAGATTGCCGGGGAATCGTTCGAGCTTCTGGTCGAGCCGCTCGAAGAGCGTGAAAGCATCAGCCGTGGCCCCGGCGAACCCTGCGAGAATCTCACCCTTCTCGCCAAGGCGCCGGACCTTGCGGGCATTGCCCTTCATGATCGTCTGCCCCAACGACACCTGCCCATCCCCCATGACGACGAGCTTGCCGCCCTTCTTCACGGCGAGAATTGTGGTTGAATGCCAAGTGGGCTCAGACGACATTGCTCGGGTTCCTGACCTTTGAGCAGTCTATGTCGGGCGCAAGCGCGCAACAAGCAAATTTATTGATAAACGATATGCTCACGAATTGGGCGTCCCGGCTATGCCGCGAACCGGTCCGCAGGTCGCGGCCTGTAGCTCCGCACGAACGCGTCAAACTCCTCCGCCGGTAGCGGGGGCGAGTAGTAATAGCCCTGCCCGATCGTACAGGCGCGGCGGAGCAGGAAGTCGGCCTGCTCCTTGGTCTCCACGCCTTCCGCGACCGTCTCCTGTCCCAGCGCTTCGGCCATGGCGAGGATCATCTCGATGATGGCGGGGGCATGCGGGTCGGTGGAGAGCGCACGGACGAATTGCTGGTCGATCTTGAAGACATCGAACGGCAGGCGGGTGATCGCGGCAAAGTTGGAATGGCCGGTGCCGAAATCGTCGATGGCGAGGCGCACGCCGCGATTGCGCAACGGCCACATCGTGCGCGCCACGCGATCGCCATCGGCGACGGCGGCGCTCTCGGTGATCTCGAGTTCGAGCAGGTTGGGCGGCAGGCCCGAATCGTCGAGCGCCTTGTAGACGGAACTCACAAAATCCGGATCGTCGAACTGGTACGGCGAGACGTTCACGGCGACCGACGAAACAATGCCCTTCCGGTTCCAGCCTGCGGCGGCAAAGCATGCATCGCGCATCACCTGCTTGCCGAGCTTCGCGATCAGGCCGAGGTCCTCGGCAATCGGGATGAACACGCTGGGCGAGACGATTGCGCCATCGGGCCTCCGCCAGCGCGCCAGCGCCTCTGCGCCCACAAGTTCGCCAGTTTCGAGCTTCACCTTGGGCTGGAAGACGGCGACAAATTCGCCGCGGTCGAGGCCATCGCGCAACTCGTCTTCAAGGCGGGACTGCGCGCGCGCCTTGTCCAGCAGCCGCTGGTCGAAGAAGGCGGTGCGGGGGGCAGTCTGCTTCTTGGCTTCCTTGAGCGCGACTTCGGCAAGCTTGAGGATATCTGTTGCGTTGGTTGCATCGCCTGGCGCATGTGCGGCGCCAAACGATGCCGCAAGCCACATCGCCTGGCCCTCGATCTTGAAGCCTTCGGCGATGGCGCTGGTACAGGCTGTCATCAGGACGTCGATGGATTCGCGAGACGAGCCTGGAAGGATAATGCCGAACTGGTCCGCGCCGATGCGCCCCATGAAGCCGCCCGAAAGGCCTGACAGCGATAGCACCGCTCGCAACCGCTCCGCCACGCCGGCAAGACAGATGTCGGCGACGCGTGGGCCATAGGCGACATTGACCTGGCGGAAGCGGTCGAGATCGCAGACCACAAGATGCGCGCCCTGTCCGGCGGCGACGGCGGCTTCGAGCCGGGACATGAAGCGCAGCCGGTTGGGCAGCCGCGTCACCGGGTCTGTATAGGCCATGGTGAGAGCGCGCCGCATGGCGGCCTCGGACCGTTGATGAACTTCGTCGATCGACGCAAGCAGTGGCTTAAGCAGCTGGTCGTCAGAGGAGTCCGCAAGCTTCGACTTGTCCTTCGGGTCACGGCTGCGAATGCCTCGTTCGAGCACGGTGACCGGCTTCAGCGCCAGCCGCGCGAACCGATAGATCAGCGGAGCGATCGCGAGAAGCACGAGCGAGAGGACGATTGCGTTGAGGGCGACAACGCCAAGCCACGTGTTCACGAACGGTCGCGGGATGAAGGAATAGATCGCGTAGCCCATCGTCTGGTCGCCAACGCGGATCGGGCGCGCGGCGTAGTAGCGTTCGCCAATAACCAGAATGCCGTTCGGCGTACTGACGAGGTCCCCCATAGCCTTGGCGCTCGGCAGCGAATCCCGCGTGCCATCCTGCGCAATCAGCTTCCACTGTGCGTCGAACACCGCTGACTGGCCGTCAGGCATGCCAGTCGACAGGGCGTCGAGGAGCGCCGGGATTTCGTCCCAATGGCCCGCTTCGGCATGCAGGCGAGTGATGTCGGCGAGAAGATTGGCGCCGGAATCGACAGCGATCTGCCGCTGGTTGCGGATTTCACCCTGCGCGAGGAATGGGGTGACGACCCACTGGGCCAGGGCGGCAAAAAAAGCCGCGGCGACCGCGATCATCGCCACCCTGCCCGCAAGACCCATGCGCCTGGCGCGCCGCCGTCTCGGGGCGGACCTGGCCTTGTCAGTCTTCTCCGGCTTGCGGGCCGACATCTGGGCAGTCATCTGGCGCCGTTCTTTCGCGAATCGGGTGGCGTTCGAGGCAGCCAGCCCCTAAATGCACGCCACATTCAGGATTCCTCGACCGTTCGCAGGTTAAGCTAGGTTTCGATAGCGAACGCACAGTTAAGAGCGGAGGACCGCCCATGGCGGACAGATCACGCAAGGCGGAAGTTGTCCGCACGACCAAGGAGACCCAGATCAAGGTCGTCCTGGACGTCGATGGCTCTGGAAAGTCGACGGTTTCCACCGGTGTCGGCTTCTTCGACCACATGCTCGAAAGCTTCGCCAAGCACTCCGCCATGGATATCAACGTCGAAGCGAAGGGCGATCTTCACATCGACCAGCACCACACCATGGAAGATGTGGGAATTGTGCTCGGCCAGGCCTTCAAGGAAGCCGTCGGCGGGTATTCCAGCGTCATTCGCTTCGGCCACGCCTATGTGCCGATGGACGAGACGCTGGTTCGCGCATCAGTGGACCTGTGCAACCGGCCCTACCTGATCTGGAAGGTGAGCTTCACGCGCGACAAGGTCGGCGTTGTCGACACCGAACTGTTCAAGGAATTCTTTCACGCCTTCGCGATGAATGCCGGCGTCTGCCTGCACCTCGAACTTCTCTACGGCGAGAACTCGCACCACATCGCCGAGGCGAGCTTCAAGTCGCTGGCGCGGGCGTTGCGCACAGCGGCTGTTGTCGACGACCGGCTTAAGGGCCAGGTGGCGAGCACGAAGGGCAGCCTGTAAACATCAGGCGGCTTTGCGTCAGGCGGCCCGTGCGCCGGGCGACAGTCCTTCAGTGCGGATAAGCCGGCTGACGATCATCGAGTCATGCGGCGGCAGTTGCGACATGTCGCGGCCTTCGTAAGACGCCTGTTCGAGCACGTGCCGCATGGCGGCGAGCCGTGCGCGGCGTTTGCAGTCCGACTTGATGATCACCCAGGGATGATCCTGCGTCGCGGTATGTGCGAACATGGCGCGTTCGGCGGCGGCGTACTCGTGATGCAGCTTGGCGGCGGCGAGATCGATTGGCGACAGCTTCCATCGCTTCAGCGGATCGCGGGCGCGCTGTTCGAGGCGTTTGGCCTGCTCGTGCGGAGAAACCATCAGCCAGATCTTGACCAGGATCGTCCCGCTCTCCCCGAGATTGCGTTCGAGTTCGACCACCTGCCTCAGGAAGGCGCGGTACTCCACGTCCGAACAGAAACCCATGACCAGTTCGACGCCGGCGCGACTGTACCAGGAGCGGTCGAACAGCACCATTTCACCGGCGCTCGGGAGGTGTTCGACATAACGTTGGAAGTACCACTGGCCCTTTTCGATTTCCGAGGGCTTGTCCAGCGCCACGACCCGTGCGCCGCGCGGATTGAGGTTCTCGGTGAAGCGCTTGATCGTGCCGCCCTTGCCCGCCGCATCACGCCCCTCAAACAGGATGATGAGCCGCTGGCGAGAGGTCTTGAGCCAGTCCTGCAGCTTCAGCAGCTCGATCTGCAACGCACGCTTGTGCGCTTCATAGGCATGGCCGGTAAGCCTGTCGGCATACGGATAGGGCGAGTCGAGAAATTCGCGGGCAAGGCGGACATGTACGGCTTCATCGACCTTCTCCTCCGCACGCCAGGCCTGCTGTTGTTCAACGACGCCTTCACCCCTGGCCAGGCCTGTAATGAAAGATGGCTGCGTCAGGCCGCCTTCGCGAAATTCCAAGTTCATGTTGCTCTCGACCAATCTGCCTCAGCGCGCAGTCGCGTGCGCGGCGGCGTATGACACATTTATGACATGTAGTCTTAATTTGCGGTGAAACGTGTAAACCTCTGTGGCGGCGATGACTCCGCGCCGCGAACCAGCTAGGCCCATGCGCAATGACCCGCCTTGCCATCATCGACTACGGTTCGGGCAATGTCCGGTCCGTCCAGCGCGCGCTTGAAGCGGCTGCGAACCATCATGAGATCAGGCTGGATATCGTGCTGACCGACGAGCCCGCCCGCATCCGGCAGGCGGACCGGATTGTGCTTCCCGGCGTCGGCCACTTTGCCGATTGCGCAGCGGGGCTCGCCAGCCGTCCGGGCGTGACAGAGGCGCTGACCGAAACGGTGTTCCGCTCGAAGCGGCCCTTCCTTGGCATCTGCGTCGGCATGCAGCTGATGGCGACCGTCGGCCGCGAAGATGTGGAGACGCGCGGGCTTGGCTGGATACCCGGCACGGTCGAGCGCATCACGCCCACGCCGCCCCTGCCGGTGCCGCACATGGGTTGGAACGTTCTCACCGACATGAGCGATCACCCCTGCCTCAACGGGCTCGGACCGGAGCCTCACGTCTATTTCGTGCACTCTTATGCGCTGAAGGCCGAACGCCGCGATCACGTGGCGGCGCGCTGCGACTACGGTGGCAAGTTCACGGCCGCAGTGGCCCGCGACAACCTGTTCGGCACGCAATTCCATCCTGAGAAGAGCCAGGTTGCCGGCCAGACGCTGCTGGCGAATTTCCTGCGCTGGAAACCCTGAGGCGTCCCAACACGCGGAATTGGCTACCCATTTCCGTTGACAAGCGTAGCTTTCGCCCCTCCAAGGGCCACCTCCCCCGCAACGCACGGAGAAGGCGCACGGTCATGAAACTGTATCCTGCGATCGACCTGAAGGACGGTGTCTGCGTCCGCCTTCTGCGCGGCGAGATGACAAGCGCAACCTCATTCAACGATGATCCGGCCAACCAGGCGATGCGCTTTGCCGCAATGGGCTTCGAGGCGCTCCACGTCGTGGATCTCAACGGCGCGTTCGCTGGCCATTCAGTGAACCAGAATGCGGTCTCTTCCATTCTCGACATCATTCAGGCGCCGGTGCAACTCGGCGGCGGCATCCGCGACATGGAAGGCGTCGAGCGCTGGCTGGGCGCCGGTATTGCGCGCGTGATCCTCGGCACGGCGGCAGTGCGCAATCCAGCCTTCGTGAAGGAGGCCGCGAAGGCGTTCCCGGATAAGGTGGCTGTCGGCATCGACGCGCGCGAAGGGCTGGTGGCCGTGCAGGGCTGGGCTGAAACGACCGACATGCATGCGGTGGAACTCGCAAAGGCGTTTGAAGGCTGCGGCGTCGCGGCCATCATCGTCACCGACATCGCCCGCGATGGTCTGAAGACCGGCGTGAACGTCGCGCTGACGGGAGAGCTGGCGGATGCGGTGTCGATCCCGATCATCGCCTCGGGCGGGCTCAAGAATGTCGACGACATCACGGCGCTCAAGAACCGCGCAGGCAAACCGATCGCGGGCGCCATCCTTGGCAGGGCGCTCTATGATGGCGATATCGACCCGGCTGCAGCGCTGCTGGCGGCGCGCTGATCCTGCTGTAGGCTGCACCCGTGCGGGATCCTGTTCGTATCATTCTGTGGACGCTGGCTCTGCTTGCAGCCGGCCTGACCCTCCTCGGTCTAGGCGACAGGCTTGGGCTCGACGGCCGCCCAGGCTGGGTGCTCGACCTTGTCGCGCACTGGCCGAAGCATGTGCTCCTGCTGGCGCTATTGTCAGCTGCGCTGGCGGGTTGGCGGCGGCTGGCCGGGGCGGCCGCGACCGCAGCAGCGGCGGCGGCGGTCAATCTCGCGCTCGTGCTCGGGCCCGGCGGCTTTGCACTGCCCCAGGCCGCGCCGCCCGAGGCGCGACTGATACGCGTGGTGAGCGCGAATGTGCATGGATCAATCAGGGCGCTGGAACAGCTGGCGCTGCAGGCGCAATCATACGGCGCGGATGTTGTTTCAGCTTATGAGGTCCCTGACGATCTTTCGGCGGACGACATCGCACGCCTGTTTCCTGATCTGCCCGATCGCGGGATGCCGAGCGTCGGCCGGCATGAACTGAAGCTGATCCGGCGTTCCATGCTCGCGGCGCGCGAAGTGGATGCGATCGACTACACAGCGTTCCCGAGCAGCCATGGCGTCATCATGCGCGCGCAGCTTGGCAGCGTGCAGCTTGTGACCACCCATCCGCCCTCCCCGGGCGACCCCGGCCTGAAAGGCGATCGCGACAGGCAGCTTGGGCAACTCGGAGAGGGTCTCGATGCATCGCGGCCGTTCGTGATCGTCGGCGACTTCAACACGACGCCGTGGGGTCGCGCCTATCAGGCAACGCCTGGCGTTCGCGCTGGCGATCCGCGGTTCGACGGCACCTTCCCCTCTTTCGCCGGATGGTTCGGCCTGCCGATCGATCACGTGAAATTCGGCGGTGGCCTGGTGCTCACCGCGTATCGCGCAGGGCCGAACATCGGGTCAGATCACCTCCCGCTGTTTGCGACGTTTGCATTGCCGGCGCGCTGAAACACAGGTTAAAGGGATCCGCCATTCCGTCCGCGCAATCCAGCGCGCGACCTGAAGCCTGAAGAGGAGACGCCGATGCATCACGCTCGTTGCGCGACCGCTCGCCTCCATCTCAAAGCTTCAGGATCATATGAACATTATTCGCTGGCTGGCGCGCTGCGCCTCCAGGTTGCGCTGGCGTAAGCCCAGCACACCCGAACCGGACGACCAGCGCGACCGGGCTCTCACCGCCCGCAGCCTTCGCACGCGCCTGCCGCCTCACCTTCGTCGCGATATCGGGGCCGATGACGGGTAAGTTGACGCGACGCCTCTGGCGCGCGACTAGAAGCAAATGCTGAAAGTACGCGTCATTCCGTGTCTCGATGTGAAGGACGGGCGCACCGTGAAGGGCGTCAACTTCGTCGACCTGCGCGATGCGGGCGATCCGGTCGCGCTAGCCCGAGCGTACGATGCGCAAGGGGCGGACGAGCTCTGCTTCCTTGACATCACCGCAAGCCATGAAAAGCGCGGCGCGATGATCGACGTCGTCGAACGCACAGCGGACGCCTGCTTCATGCCGCTGACCGTCGGCGGCGGCGTGCGAACGCCCGATGACATGGTGGCGATGCTGAAGGCCGGCGCCGACAAGGTGGCGATCAACACGGCCGCCGTGCTGGAGCCGGCCATTCTCACCGCGTGCGCGCGCAAGGTCGGATCGCAGGCCGTCGTGATGGCGCTGGACGTGAAGCGCGAGGGTGATGCCAGTTCGCCGCCAAGATGGGTGGTGTACACGCACGGCGGGCGCAACTCGACCGGCATGGACGCGATCGCGTTTGCCCGGCGTGCGGCTGAACTTGGTGCAGGCGAAATCCTGCTGACCTCGATGGACCGTGACGGCGCAAAGAGCGGCTATGACATCGAACTGCTCCGGGCAGTCCGCGATGTGGTGCGCGTACCGATCATCGCCTCCGGCGGCGCAGGCAATGTGGAGCACATGGCTGACGCCGTCATGAAGGGCGGCGCCGATGCAGTGCTGGCCGCATCGATCTTCCACTTTGGCGAGGCGTCAGTTGCGGACGCCAAGCGCGCGCTTGCGGCGGCCGGCGCACCTGTACGCATGACGGAGAATGCGTGATGCCACATGACCCCCTCGGGCCCGCCGCCTATCTTGGCGAAGTTCTGAACGACCTCGCCAAGACGATCGACGCGCGCGTCGGCGATGATCCGTCGACATCCTGGACAGCGAAGCTGCTCGCAGGCGGGCCTGCCGTGACAGCGAAGAAGCTTGGTGAGGAAGGGGTCGAAGCGGCGCTGGCCGTCGCCTCGCAGAGCGATGTCGAGGTCGCGAAGGAAGCAGGCGATGTGCTCTATCACCTGCTCGTCGCCCTGCGCTCGCGGGGCGTGCCGCTGGATGCGGTGGCGAAAGTGCTGGCGGATCGCCAGGGCGCATCGGGCATCGCCGAGAAAGCCTCGCGCGGCTGATCGCGCGTCAATCAGGGAGCTCCGACATGTCGGGCAAGTATGCCGAACGCATCGCGGACGTGGATGGCTATGTCGGCCAGCTGCTGAAGCTGGTTCCGGACCCGGTTAAGGCCTATGGCGGACTCTCGAAAGCGGCGCAGACCCCCGGCGCGCTGGATACAAGGACAAAGGAACTGATCGCTCTGGCCATCAGCGTCGCAACGCGATGCGATGGCTGCATCGCCTATCATGCGCGCAACTCTGTACGCGCCGGCGCAACGCGGCAGGAGATTGCCGAGATGCTGGCCGTGACGCTGCAGATGGGCGGCGGCCCCAGCATGGTCTACGCGGCGGATGCGTTGCGGGCCTACGACGAGTTCGCCGCTGCCACACCGGCCGTGAAGGCATGAGCCTCGCGGTCCGCCACGCCACGCGCGAAGATGCAGCGGAGATGGCGGAGCTGATAAACACGATCATCGCCATCGGCGGCACGACAGCCTATGAAGAGCCCTTCGACCCGGCATCGATGGATGCATCCTACATCTCCTTGCCGGAACTGGTGTCGTGCTTTGTCGCTGAAGCAGAGGGCCGGATCGTCGGCTTTCAGGGTCTGATGCGGTCATTCGATCCGGACGATACCCTGCCCGACGGCTGGGCGACGATCGGAACGTTTGCGCGTGTCGGACTGACGCAACGCGGCGTCGGCGGCGCCTTGTTCGCACGAACGCTCCGCGCGGCGCGCGAAGCCGGCATAACCGCAATCGACGCGACTATTCGCGCGGACAACACGGGCGGCCTCGCCTTCTATGCGCGACAGGGCTTTGTCGACTACGACCGGATGGTCGGCGTGCCGCTCAGGAATGGCGCGCCGGTGGATCGCATCCGCAAGCGTTTCGACATTCGATGAGCTATCGCTTCGATCGCAGGAAGATGTAGGTGGCCCCCGCCCCGCCATGGCGCGGATGGGCGGGCGCGTAGCCGGCGATGAACGGGCGAAGGTCCGGATGCGCGATCCAGTCGAACAGGCGCGTACGCAGGATGCCGGTTCCCAGCCGGCCCTTGCCGGTTATCACCAGCACACAGCGCGCACCATTGCCGGCCTGGCGGAGAAGGAAGTCGGTCAGCTCACGGTGGGCGGTGTCCTGCGTGTGGCCGTGCAGGTCGAGCCGGGCGTCGATCTCGTTCTGCCCGCGTCGGATCTTGCGCTGGCCAGACATGTCCTCAGGCGGACTGGGTTTGGCGCGCGGCGCTTTCGCTGGCGCAGCCTGCAGCGGCGCCAGGGCGCGGCGGGCGGTTTCCGTCGCCTCGACGGGTTCGGGTTCGTCGTCGATGACCCTGCCCGGCGCGAGGCGAACGGTTCGCGCGACGCGGGACCAGATCCTGCGTTCCTCAGGCGTCAGTCGTCGGGTCATGCAAGGGTCTGGCGCAACCGCTCAGGAGGCGGTGGCCACCTCGTCCAGCAACCAGTTCGGGTCTTCCGAACGCAGCGGACGCTTGAACGTCCAGATTTCCTTGGCGGCGCGAAGGTTTTCACCATCCGACAGGTCGCTCTCGAACGACACCAGCACGCGGCCCATATGGTTTGCATCGACCGACGCCTCGACGATCCGGGCCTGACGCACGCGCATCAGCCGCATTGGCTCGGTTCCATCGCGCTGGTGGGCCGCAATCGCGTCGCTGTAGACCTCGAAAACATCCTGGTCGACGAGGGCGCGCAGCGCATCCCGATCGCCTTCCGCAAAGGCCGTGACAATGAGTTCATAGGCCTTGCGGGCGCCGCGGACGAAATCGTCGGGCGAAAAAGACGGGTCTTCGCTGGCGATGGCTTCCATACCGGCAGCGGCGGGGCCGGTGAAGGCCGGGCGCAACTTGCGCTGGTCCTGCTCTGCGGCTGTGTCGTCAGCCTGTTCGGCGGCGCGTACAGGCGCTTCGCGCAGCTGGCGCGTACGGGGCTCGGCCCCCGTCTTTTGCCCAAGTACGGCGTAAAGGCGAGAAATGACGAAAACCGCAATCGCCGCCAGGATGATCAGATCAATGTTCAAGACCGGCCTTCAACTCTCTTCGGCAGACAAGGCACAGTCCTTGGCGCCAGCCTCTCCAATATAGACACAAAACGCGCAGAGTCAGCCCGTTGTTGCCGACGTCGCGCCAGCGTGATAGCCGCCCTGCCTCGTGCAACTGCTGTTTTCCGGACCTTGAGCCCATGACCGACGCCGCAAATCCGGAATCCGATCAAGCCGCAACACCCGCCGCCCCGCCGCCGGGACCGCCCATGATCCGCGTTCTGGCGCAGTACATTAAGGACCTTTCGTTCGAAAATCCGGGACTGTTTGCGGGCCAGAATGCCGGCTCCGCGCCAGAGATCGAACTGGGCATCGACGTTCGCGTCGAGCCGGGGCCGCCGGCGGAAAAGATTTTTGCAGTCGAGCTGAAACTCTCGGCCCGTGCGAAGCGGCAGGACACCGTCGTTTTCATCGTCGAGCTCGTCTATGCCGGCGTCGTCCAGCTGCAGGACGCCAGCCCCCAGGACGCGGAACCGATGCTGCTGATCGAATGCCCGCGCCTGCTTTTCCCGTTCGCCCGCAGGATCATTGCGGACATCACACGAGAAGGCGGCCACCCGCCGCTGATGATCGACCCCATCGATTTCGTCGGCCTGTACCGCCAGCAGCAGCAACAACGCGCCGCAGCCGCTGCGCAGCAGGCCTGATCAGCAGGTCAGCACCATCTTCATCGCGCCATCGCGGCGATCGTTGAACAGCGCGTAGGCATGCGCGCCGCCGGACAATGGCATGCGGTGCGAGATGAACTGCTCCGGCTTGAGCCGCCCGTTTCTCACCATCGGCACAAGCTCAGGCCAGTGTTTCACCACCGAGCAGAGGCTGGTGCGGAAGGTGAGCCCCTTGTTGAAGGCGAGCGCCATCGGGAACGGGAATTGTTTTGTCTGATTGACACCGATGGTGGAGACCGTCCCCTGCTTGCCGGCTAACCCCAGCGCAAGCTTCAACGTGGCGTCAGCGCCAACGGCTTCGACCACGCTGTCTGCGAGAAGGCCCTGCGTGAGTTCCTTGAGCACGGCGCGCTCATCGCCCGGCGGCAGTGCGACCGCCCCGAGGCGTTCGGCCATCGCGCGGCGTTCGGCCACAAGGTCGACCGCAAAGACGCGCGAAGCGCCCAGCACAAAGGCGATCTCCACCGCCATCAGCCCGATCGGCCCGAGGCCGACGACGGCGACAGTACCGCCGGGACGAATGTCTGCGTTGAGGGCGCCAAGATAGGCGGTTGGCAGGTTGTCCGTGAGCATCAGCGCCTGCTCATGGCTGAGCCCGTCCGGGATGATCGCAGCATTCTGGTCGGCATGCGGCACCATCACCGCTTCGGCCTGACAGCCGGGGAGCGCGTGGCTCAGGCCATAGCATCCGGTCGCGTTATTGGTGCAGCGCACCGCATCCCCCGCCCGGCAAGCTGCGCATCTCCCGCATCCCACGGCGGCGGAGATCATCACCTCATCCCCGACCTTCAGCGTCTCGACGCTGGCGCCGATCTCGACGATTTCTCCGACGGCTTCGTGTCCGATACAGAAGCCGACGTCGTCGCTGAAACCGTGGCCCTGATAGATGTGAAGGTCGCTGCCGCAGATGCCGCAAGCCCTCACGCGCACGAGTGCTGCGTGCGGCTTCGTGACCTTCGCGTCGGGTATCGACTCGAAGCGGATATCCTTAGGTGCGTGATACGTCAGGGCCTTCATGCGCCGCCTCCGGTCAGAAGCGCACTTAAGCCCGTGGAAGGGCAAACAGCCAGAGCAGCTGCGTGATCAGGAGTACGTCTTCCACACCGCATTTTCGCCCAGTCCCCCCACGAACGCCGCATGGGCTGCTTCTTCCTCAGGGTGGACGCGGGAAGGCAGCGGTGCGGGGCGTGGCAGGCGGGGGGCGTAGATGACATGGGCGGCGCGGCCGCTACCTGCCCCGGAATTGGCGAACTCGAACTTGCGCTCGCGGCCGCCGCGCAGCTCAAGATAGGCCATCGCCAGAAGCTGCGCATCCAGCAATGCGCCGTGCAGCACACGGTCCTTGATGGAGATGTCGAAACGCTTGCACACGGCATCGAGCGAGGCTGGCGAGCCAGGGCGATGTTCGCGCGCCAGCACCAGGGTATCGACGAAGCGCTCCTTCGGCAGCGTGGGGCGGCCAAGGCGGGCAAGTTCCGCGTTCAGAAAACCGCGGTCGAACTCTGCATTATGGGCGACGATCTGGGCGTCGCCGAAGAAATCCATCAGCTTGTCGACCACCTGTTCGAACGAAGGCTTGCCGCGCAGCGTGTCGTTCGTGATGCCGGTGATGCGCACCGTTGCTTCGGACACCGGGCGGCCCGGGTTGATGTACATCTGGAATTCGCGGCCCGTCGGCAGGTAGTTGAACAGCTCGATGCAGCCGACCTCGACAATGCGGTCGCACTGCGCCGGATCGATGTGATCGGGGTTGAGGCCCGTGGTTTCCGTGTCGAAGACGATTTCGCGCATCAGCCTGTCTTGTCGTTCGCGCCTGCCGCCCTCGCCCGCAACTCCGCCAGGATTTCGTCGACCCGCTGTTCGGCGTGGGCGAAACCCTGGCTCGTATCGATGACGAAGTCGGCGCGGCCCCGCTTCACCGAATCGGGAACCTGCCGCGCGAGTATCGCCTCGAACTCGGCCTCGGTCATCTGGCCGCGCGCCAGTACACGGGCCTTCTGCACATCCGGCGGCGCGCTGACCACAAGAATTGCGTCCGCGCGCTTCTCACCGCCCGTCTCGAACAGGAGCGGGATATCCAGCACAACAAGAGCGTGGCCATCGGCCGCCGCCTTTTCAAGGAAAGCGCGCTGCAATCCGCCGACAATCGGGTGTACGATCGCCTCCAACCGTTTCATTGCAGCGGGATCGTCGATGACGCGCTGGCGCAGCTTGGCGCGATCGATGCCGCCCAGGTTGCCGGTAACGCCAGCAAACTCGGCCTCGATCGGCGCGACGGCCTCCCCTCCGGGCGCATAGACAGCGTGGACAGCGGCGTCGGCGTCGTAGACCGGCACGCCGCGCGCCGCGAACATGGCCGCGGTTGCGGACTTGCCCATCCCGATGGAGCCGGTGAGCGCCAGCTTGATCATGCGCGCGCCGCGACGGCTGCCCGGCACGCCTCAAGCGCGCTGGCATGATCGGGCGACACCGCGAACCACAGCTGAAACGCCGCAGCCGCCTGGCCGACCAGCATGGTGAGACCGTCATGTGCGGCCCAGCCGGCGTCTGCGGCTGCCTGCAGTGCCGGGGCCGCCGCCTTGCCATAGGAAAGATCGAGGAACGGCCGGCCCTGCCCCCACGCAAGCTGCGGCAGGCTGGCTCCGGTGTGGCCGAGGCTTGCTGCGTTCACGATGATATCAGCCGAAGCGGAGAGCGTCTCGACGTCGGAGAGTTCGGCGGTGACCGCATGGGGCGCCAATTCATTCGCAAGCGCTGCAGCATTCACCGGCGAGCGGTTCGCAATCGTGAGGTGGGCGCCGGCGCGATTGAGGGCAACCACCACCGCACGCGCCGCGCCGCCTGCGCCGACCAGCAGGACGCGAAGATTTCGCAACTTCTCGCCAGCGACGGCGCGCATCGCCATCTCGAAGCCTGCCACATCGGTATTGTGGGCAGTCCACGCCTCGCCATTGCGAACCAGCGTGTTGGCTGCGCCGACGATGCGCGCCTCGGGCGAAGAATTCGCGCTCGCTTCTAGAGCAGCGATCTTGTGCGGCAGCGTTACGTTGAGACCTGAATAGGCGCGCGCCATGTCGTGGATGTCGGCTGCGGCATTCTCCGATTTCAGGTGTACGCGCTCATAGTGTGCATCGAGTCCGGCTTCGTGCATCCAGGCATTGTGGATCAGCGGCGAGAGCGAGTGGGCGACCGGGTCGCCGACGACTGCATAGCGCGCGGGCTCAGGCGAATTCTTCATTGGGGGAGCGAGCCACGATCGCGCAGCCACTGCATGAGCGGCAGAAGCGGCATGCCGAGAATGGAAAAGTAGTCGCCGTCGATGCGGTCGAAGAGTTGCGCGCCGAGCCCTTCAAGCTGGTAGCAGCCGACGCTTTCAAACGCGGCCTCGCCGATCGCGTCGAGATAGGCTTGCAGAAAGTCCTCGGAGAAATTGCGCACGCGCAGCCGAGGCTGAGCAAGGTGTCGCCAAACCGGCGCGCCATCGACGCACGCGACGATGGCGCCCTGAAGGATATGGGTCTTGCCGCGCAGGCGACGCAAGATGTCGGCCGCGTCATCGCGCGTCGATACCTTGTCGAGCCCCTGCCCGTCGAGATCGAGCATCTGGTCACAGCCAAGCACGACGCCGGGATGCGAGATCGACACCTTCAGCGCCTTGGTTTCAGCCAGCAAATCCGCCTGCCTCGCAACGCTGGCGCCCTCGGCCCGGAGCGCGTCTTTCAGCGCCTCCTCGTCAACACCCGAGCCAATCTGCTCGAACTGCAGCCCTGCCCCGCGGAGGACCGCAGCGCGCGCCTTGCTTTTTGACGCGAGGATCAGGCGGTGTTCAGGGGCGGCTGTCACCGGTTGTGTTCCTGGATGATGTTCAGGATCGCGGCCGCGGTCTCCTCGACCGACCGTCGGCTGACATCGATGGTGGGCCATTTCATCCGCGCAAACAGGCGATTGGCCTCGGTGATCTCCTGCTGGACGGTTTCCTCGTCCGCATAGGCGGTATCGGGCTGCTCGTTCAGCGACAGCAGGCGATGGCGTCGGATCTGCACCAGCCGGTCAGGCGAAATCTTCAACCCGACAACGAGCGGTGCGTTGGGACCGGTGAGAATGTCGGGAACCTCGACGCCGGGAACCAGTGGAACGTTGGCTGCCTTCACGCCGCGATTGCCGAGATAGACGCAGGTCGGCGTCTTGGACGTGCGCGAAACGCCGACAAGCACGACATCCGCCTCACGCAGGCGGTCGGTGTGCTGGCCGTCATCATGCTGAAGCGCGAAGTTGATCGTTTCCATGCGGGCGAAATATTCTGCGTCCAGGTGATACTGGCCGGCGATCTTGTGCGCCGAAGCGAGACCAAGATAGCGCGACAGCATGTTCACGGCGGGGTCGATGACAGCCAGCGTGGCCGAGCCCAGTTCCCGGCACCGCTCTTCCAGCCGCGCCCGCAACTCTTCGTCGGTGATGGTGTAGAGGACCACGCCCGGCGCGTTCTCGATCTCCTTGAGCACGCGCTCCAGCTGTTTCGGGCTGCGGACGAGATAGTAGTTGTGTTCCAGCGGCGCGATGTTGTCGAACTGGGCGCAGGCGGCGCGCATCACCGCATTGAGCGTTTCGCCCGTCGAATCCGAGACCAGGTGCACGTTGAAATACGTCTCGTA
>CAIMMO010000145.1 GCA_903842595.1 uncultured Alphaproteobacteria bacterium | reverse complement strand
CGGGGCCGAATCCATGCGCTT
Organism: uncultured Alphaproteobacteria bacterium; assembly: GCA_903842595.1. Classification (GTDB taxonomy): domain Bacteria; phylum Pseudomonadota; class Alphaproteobacteria; order Caulobacterales; family Hyphomonadaceae; genus UBA7672. Next base: position 1,648 of record CAIMMO010000145.1, on the reverse strand, counting down.
CGCCCCACGCGCGAGCGCTCGCAACATCTTGCGGCGAGCGATGGTGATCCGCGCTGACGTGGCGAGGGCGTAGCCGAGCGCATCGAACACATTCGGGCGCGGCTCGTGCAGTGTCTTCTCGAGCGCCTCAGTGATGTCCGCAACCTCGGAGAAATCCCGACACAGCGTCTGGCGCAGCAGCGCCGTATCCTGCGCCATCGCTTTCACTTCGGCTTTCTTGCCTTTGAGGTTCCGATGGATTCGCACATACAGCATGCGTCCAAACAGTCCGCTGCCCGCAACAATCAGCATCGTCACTAGGGCAACAGCAGCATTAACTGAACCGGTCCTGAATCCAGCATGAAACAGAATGAAAGTCGGCGCGAGAATCCCCAGCGCCATGTGCAGATGGAACCAGCTGGGAACGCTGCCGAGGAAGGCAAGCTTAGGGTAGCGCTTGCGAACGGGATAAAAGAGCAGGAGGCCCACACAGGCCACGCCTGCAATGCCGAGCCAGTACCCGACGCCGACTTCGGCCTCGATCTGCAACTGTTCCTTGAACACGAATCCGAAGGACAGGGCAGCGGCAATCAGCGTCAAATAGAAGGGGAAAATGCGAAAACCGGCCTTCGGCTTTCGGGCGGTGGCTGCGAGGGCAGCGGTCCGCGGCGGCTCTGGAACAGGCCAGTCCAGCGGAGAATTCGCGACGGCTTTCAGCGGAGGTCGCAGCTTCGGTTCATCAACGATGTCTCGGAGGACCAGCGCTGCACCGCGCCGCGAACCGTGGGGACCCTGCACTGAATACTCCGCGCACTGATGATGCGCTCCCCAGTGATCGCCTCATGACACGCTCGTGCTGTGATGAAAAGTCTGCAGTCATGAAATAATTCATAGGTTTCGGGACTGGCGTTTTCTTGCGCACGAGTCCATTAGTGCGTCGCTGGGGCGCGCATCACGACGACATCGATTGTTGTCGCATTGTAGAGTGCGAGCCTCCCTTGATCAGCGAACTCGGACTTTTCGCTCTTTTCCTTGCATTGATGGTTTCGATCGCGCAGGGCGTCGTACCCTTGTGGGGTGCTGCGCATGGCAAGACGCGCCTGATGCGCTTCGGCGCTTCGGCGTCGATCGCGCAATTTGCGCTCGTTGCATTTGCATTCATTTGCCTCGTCTGGGCGTTCGCGGGTTCTGACTTTTCGCTGAAAGTCGTCGCCTCGAATTCGCACACGCTGAAACCGATGTTCTACAAGATCTCCGCCGCGTGGGGGCAGCATGAAGGTTCCATGCTGCTCTGGGTGGTCGTCCTCTCCGGCTTTGGCGCGGCAATCGCAGTTTTCGGGAACAACCTGCCCGCCACGCTGAAGGCGCGCGCCCTTGGCGTGCAGGGCCTGATCGGCGTGGCCTTCCTCGCCTTCATCCTGTTCACCTCGAATCCCTTCGCGCGGCTTCTGCCTGTTCCGCTCGAAGGAATGGGATTCAACCCGCTGCTCCAGGACCCCGGCCTCGTGATCCATCCGCCGATGCTCTATCTGGGTTATGTCGGCTTCTCGGTTGCCTACTCCTTCTCGGTCGCCGCGCTGATCGAGGGCAAGGTGGACGCCGCATGGGCGCGCTGGGTGCGGCCCTGGGTTCTCGCCGCCTGGTGCTTCCTCACCATCGGCATCATGCT
>CAIMMO010000144.1 GCA_903842595.1 uncultured Alphaproteobacteria bacterium | reverse complement strand
TCGCGCTGAAGCAGGCGTTCGAGGAGGCGCGGTCGGTGTCGGTGCGCGCCGAGCAGAAGCTGGAGCTGGCGAAGACGGATCGCGACGAGAAGCGGAAGCCATATGAGGCCGATCCTCTGTTCTCGTATCTATGGGAGCGGAAGTTCCGTACGCCGGAATACGACAAGGGCGGCATGTCGCGGGCGCTGGACAACTGGGTCGCGCGGCTGTGCGGGTATGACCAGGCGTATCTGAACTATGCGCGGCTGATCGAGCTGCCGGATCGCATCGCCGAGCACATGGCGAACATGCGGCTCGAGGCGGCCGAGGCGCAGGCGGCGATCGAACGGTTCGAGGCTCAGGCGCTGGAGGCGCGCGGGGCGGGCAAGCTGTCGGCGGAGTTGTCGGCGGCCAAGGACAAGCTGAAGGCGCTGGATGTCATGCTGACCGAAGCGGAGACCCGGCACGCGGACCTGCGCCGCCAGCAGGAGCAGGCGGCGAGTGGCGATGCCGGACCGCAGGAGAAAGCAAGGCGCGTGCTGGAAGAGGGGCTGGCGCAGGCAAGCTTCCCTGATCTTAAGGTTCTGGCGGCGGAGACGACGACGACGGACGATGATCGCGTGGTCGAGGCGCTGATCAAGCTGCGCACGGAAGAGCTGCAGATGGAGGTGAACTGGCGCGGCGTCGAGGCTTTGCCCGCGCGTCGGCGTGCTGGGGCCGAGACGCTGGAGCAGGTGCGGCGGCGGTTCAAGGAGGCGGGGCTGGACAGCCCGTACGTCATGCTGTTGCGGCCAGCCTTCGAAGCGGCGATCGAGGCGTATGGCAGGGGGCCGTCGCCGGATGGCGAGGCGCTGTGGCGCGCGATCACGGCGACGGTGCGCCAGGCGCCGCGCAGCGACGATGACTATTTCGGCGGACCGCGGCGCGGGCGCAATGTCGGTGGCGATGTGATCGCGGGCGTCATCCTCGGCGAGGTGATCAAGGCGGCGACGCGTGGCAGCCGGTGGGGCGGCGGAGGCTGGGGCGGCGGCGGATTTGGCGGCGGCGGCTCGCGCGGCGGCGGCGGCTTCAAGACTGGCGGCAGGATGGGCGGCGGCGGGTTCAAGACGGGCGGGCGGTTTTAGGGCGCACGTTGCGGGCGTTTGTGAGCCCGGCCGCTCGCGGTTCGACGGACGCCGCCTCGTTGCGGCTCACCGCGAGCGCAAGAGCGGGACTCGTGCCGACGCTCAAACCTCCAGCTTCCGCGCTCCGTGCGCGACGCTCAGCTTCTTCCGGCCCGTCTCAACTGCATTGCGCCCGCCGGCCGCAGGAACGAAGACGTACTCCGTATCGATGCGGTCCTTGCGAATGTCGAGGGTCACGTAGCCGCGCTGGCTGGTGTCCATCCATTTCAGGTTGGGGTTGGTTGCGATGAAGTCGGCGGCGAGGCGGGCGGCGTCGCCGTTGAAGCGGCGCTCGAAACCGTAGGAGGACACACTCTGGCCGGCGAACTCGACGCCGATCGGGCCGGTCTTGTCGGCTAGGTCGAAGGCCCAGGCGTTGTGGCTGTCGCCGGTGAGCGTGACGAGATTGGCGCCGGTGGTGCGGGCGGCGTCGTAGAGGCGCTGGCGCGCAGCGGGGTAGCCGTCCCACTTGTCGAGTGAGTAGGGCAGGCCCGCGTCGAGCGCGGCAGCACGGCGCCCGAGTTCGGCCATCAGATCCGGCGGGGCAGCGCCCTTGAACCAGGCGGTGTTGGGGCGCGGGAAGAGGAGCGCACCCATGATCACCTGCTGGATGAGCAGTTGCCATTTCTGGCCTGATGCGACGGATGTGCGCATGCCGCTGGCGAGCCATGCTTCCTGCTGGCTGTCCATCATTGCGCGCGCGGGGTCTGCGAGCGGGCCGGCGCCGAAGGCGTCGAGCGCCTGTCGCGTCGCGCCCTTGTCGAAGATCGCGTCGAGATCGTCGTCGAGCTGCTGCGAGCGGCCGAGGAGGCGGGTTTCGAGGCGGAAGAGCGTGGCGAGATTGCCGATGCGGTGGCTGCCATACCAGTCGCCGCGCACGGGCATCCATTCTCGCCAGACGCGCATGCCGGCGGCGCGACGGGCGGTCCATGGTCCTTCGGTGGCGGGGTCGTGTGCGCTGGCGCCATCGCGCCAGCTGTTGTTGGCGGTCTCGTGATCGTCCCACACGGCGATCATCGGCAGGCGGCGGTGAAGCTCGGCAAGATCCGGGTCGAGGCGGTAGGAGGCATAGCGCTGGCGATAGTCGGCCCGCGTGACGATCTCGTGCAGCGGCGCGAGTGCGCGCTGGGCGGCGATGCCGGGTTGTGCGTCGGCGCGTGTGAGGGGGGATTCGTAGATGTAGTCGCCGGTGTGGATGGCGAGGTCAATGTCGTCGCGCGCTGCGGCGTGGGCGTAGGCATTGAACCAGCCGGATGTGCCGTTGGCGCAGGAGAAGATGGCGATGCGGAAGCTTTCGGTGTCGCCGTCGGGCAGTGTTCGCGTGCGGCCTACGTCGGAGGCCTGTCCGTCAGGGGCGATGAAGCGGAAATGATACCAGCGGCCGGGCGCGAGACCTTCCGCGATCACGCGGGCGCAGCAGTCCGTTGCGGGGGATGCTTCGGCTTCGCCAGTGAGCGCAATGCGCTGGAAGGCGGGGTCGTCGGCGATCTCGAGGCGAAGGCGGACGGGCGATGCGGCGAGATAGCGCGTCCAGAGGACGATGCTGGTCTGCGAGGGCTCGCCGGATGCGACGCCGTGGGTGAAGCCGCTGGTCGCCTGCGCAAACGCGCGGCCGGGAAGGGCCAGGGCCAGCGCTCCGGCGCTTGCAGCAAGCAGACGGCGGCGATCAACGATACAGGCCATGGGCGAACTCCGCGACGCGCAGGCGTTCTATGGCACATCGATGACGGTTTGGCGTCAGCCCGGTGGGCGGAGGTAGTCGCGCTTGCCGAGGGTGACGCCGTTGTGGCGGAGGATGTTGTAGGCGGTGGCGGCGTGGAAATAGAGGTTGGGGAAGACGAAGGACTGCAGGTAGGTGGTGCAGGTCATCGGCATTTCCTGCCCGCCGCCTACCGGGATGTTGATGATCGTCGCGCAGCGACCGTCAATGGCCTCGGATGAAGCCGCCTGGACATAGGCATTGGCCTTCTGTGTGCGGTCGATCAGCTGGGCGAACGACGTCTCGACATCGGGGAAGGACGGAAGATCCGTGCCGGCGAGGCGCGCGGCGCCACGCGTCATGGTGTCGGTTGTGATCTGCACCTGACGCGTCAGGGGAAACATGTCAGGAAACAGACGGTAGTTGAGAAGCACTTCTTCCGGGATTTTCAGCGCCGCAGCGTGGTCTGCGCCCTTTTTGAGGATGGCGCAGAGCGAGCCCAGCGTCTGCGCGCTGGCATCCTTGATCAGGGTGGAGATCAGAACAGTCATGGCGGGCCTCGTCTTGCGTGGAAGGCTCTCATAGCGCGCACAGGCGGTGCATGCACCGGTAATTTTCGGGCGATGCGGTTGCGCCATGTACCTGCGGAGCATAGCGACGCTGGAGAGGAGGCCGGTGTGAGGCTGCGGCTGAGACTTCTGGCGTGGTGTCATATCGTGTTCGGGGGCGTCGGCCTCGGCGCGCTTGGGGGTCCTGGTGCTGGCCTGCGCCGGGGCGCGCGACCCGGCCTAGGACGATGCGTTCGCATTCTTCGGCGGCGTGCTGGGCCTGTTTTCGATCGTACACTTCCTGCCGTCCTTCGTCGGCGCCATCGGGATATTGAGGCGCATTCCGTGGGCGCGGTGGATCCTCTGGATCGAGGCGGGCATGCTGGCACTGGCCATGCCTGTCGGCACGGTGCTGGCCGGGTTGAGCCTCTGGGCGCTGATCACCACACGCCAGGACACCGTGGATGGCGGGATGGCGGCTTTCGAGGCGTTCGCTCAGCGCGCGGTGCGGCCGCTTGTGCTGGCGCTGACCGCGATGTTCATCCTCGGGATGATCGTCGGGGCCGGCTGTCTTTTTCGCGATGTGATCGATCCGCCGCGCGAGCAGGTGCTGACGCCGCGGCCGGGCGGCGTCCCGGATCCGATGCCGGAGCGGCCATAGTTCAGGATGCCTGATTTGCTGCGCGCACCGGGACTGTGATGTTGCACAGGCCGATACGGCCGACGGGTTGCTTGTAGAAGTCGTCCTTCCGCCAGCGGCGTGAATTCACCAGCGTGGCGAAGGATGCACTGTCGGTGCGCATGACTTCTAGATTTGTGCGCTGGCTGGCCGGAACGTCGGCGGCGACCTTGATGTCGGCATAGCGGCGGTATTCGGCGGGGGTCTTGTAGAAACCGGCGTCGCCTGTGCCACGCGGGAAGGCGGACATGATCTCCATCCCCTGAACGACGCGGCCAAGCATGGTGAGCTGGCGGTCGAGATTGCGCGGGCTGTGGCCAATGATGACATAGAGCTCGGTGCCGCCGCCGGAGTTTTCGTCGTTCTCGCGGCCGACGCCGACCATGCCGTAGCAGTGTGTGAGCCAGACGCTGGCTGCGTCCCGCGCAGCGGTCATGCCGTTGATGAAGCCGATTTCGTCGGCGTAGGTGTCGGGGTCGGGCAGGATATCGAAGCTCGCGATGGCGGCGCGGGGCAAGGTGAACTCAGCGTTGAGCTTCTCCACGCCGACCTTGGCTGGGCGCGCGGGATCAGCGGCCTGCGCCCACTGGGTGACGAAATTGTCCTGCACGCGCGTGACTGCGCCGTTGACGAAGAAGCCTTCGCGGGAAAGCGCTTTCACGTTGGCGACGTGGCTGGGGGCAAACTGGGGGGCCATCTCGATGACGACGCGGCCTTCGGGGAAATCCATGTAGAGCGTGTTCTCTGGATCGAGCGCACGCCATTCGACGGCCTTCGAGGCGGCGATCACTTCCGATGGCGACGGTGTGTTGCCTTCCGGCGGCGGGGGAATGGCGCTGGCGGTGGAAGCCGGTGGCGATTGGCAGGCGCCAAGCGCGAGCGCAGCAAGCGCGATAAGGCTTCTCATGGTCCCTCCACATCCGAAGCAGGAGGATGCGACGGCGCGGCGGGAAGCTCAATCGCCAAAACGAAAGGCGCCGCTCGTAGGAGCGGCGGCTGACGAAATCTGCTCTGGAAGGATAAACTAGCCGCGGACTTCGCCATTTTCCCAGTAGGTGCGGCCAGAGTTGCGGTCCACGTAGTAGTACCTGCGACGGTTCTGTTCGTAGACGAGGTCGGAGCGGGTGGCGACCTGCTTGCCGCCGACGAAACACCCGCCCTGTTCCTGGCAGCCTGTGTAGTAGCCGACGGCAGCGCCGAGCGCGCCGCCGATCAGAGCGCCGGAAACGTCGTCATCGGAAATCGCAGCGCCTGCGAGTGCGCCTAGTCCGCCGCCGATTACAGCGTTGCGCTGGGACGGGTCCAGGCTGTCCATCGATGAGCATGCCGCCAGCGAGAGGCTGGAGATCGCGGCGCAGAAGGCGGTTTTGATGGCGGACATGGGAAGGTCCTCTGGAAGGCCCATTGCTCTGAGGCCGATTGCGGTATGTGAGGTGTAAACGGAGCTTGCTCGCAGCGGTTCCGCAGATCGGCGAAGTGTTGCGATGCAACCTGTCGTTCGATGCCGAACACACACGAACTGCAGAAAGCGTGGAACCATCCCGTGCGGACGACAAGCCGCTCGAGGCCACGGGAACCGGGCAGCGAGCGCCAGTGTGGCGACGCGCCAGCCACGTCAGCGGGCGCGCGGCTGGGCGTGAAGGTCCGCACGAGGGCGTCGCGCGCCAGTGACGAAAGGTAGCGAGCGTTTCGTGCGGCACGCCGCGGATGGCGCCTATGCAGGCGGCGGGGACGGCTCGGCCAGCTCTTTCATCAGGTCGAATTGAGAGCGGCCCTGGAGCCGGTCCAGTGCAGTTCGGTGAGGCGCGGGTAGGGGATGCGCCGCGCGTCTGGGCTGGCGGCGGTGAGCTCGGGGACGCGAAACGGCCTGGACCCGCTGTCGGACATGAGGCCCTCACCGCTTCAACGCAACCGAAGGTGTAGGCAACCCAAGATGGTGCTACTGGGGGGCAAGGTGCGACAAGGAAAGCCCGGCCGCGCAGGGCGTGGCCGGGCCTGGCCTTGTCCAGAGCAGATGCCGCCTACAGAACGTCCAGCATTTGCGCCACGAGGGGGTGGCGGACGACGTCAGTCTGGGAGAGGCGGACGACGCCGATGTCGCCGCTCATGCTTTCGATGCGGTCGGCGATGGTGGCGAGGCCTGACAGCTCGGGAAGCAGGTCGGATTGGGCAGGATCGCCGGTGACGACCATCTTCGAGTTCCAGCCGAGACGGGTGAGGATCATCTTGAGCTGCACGTAGGTGCAGTTCTGCGCTTCATCCACCACGATGAAGGCGTTGTTGAGCGTGCGGCCGCGCATGAATCCGACCGAGGCGATCTCGATCTGGCCTTCGGCGATCATTGCCTTCACCTGCTTGGCCGACATGCGGTCCTGCAATGCGTCGTAGAGCGGGCGCAGATAGGGGGCTAGTTTCTCTTCCATGTCGCCGGGCAGGAAGCCAATGTTCTCGCCCGCGTCGACGGCAGGCCGGCAGAGCACGATGCGGCCGACCTTGCCGGCGCGCAGGGCTTCGACGGCCTTGGCGATGGCGAGGTAGGTCTTGCCGGTGCCGGCGGGGCCGAGGGCAAGGACGAGGTTGGCGCGGTCGATGGATTCCATCAGGCGCGCCTGGCCTTCGGTCTTGGGAGCCACATTCTTGACGTAGGACTGGTCGCGTTGGGGCTCGCGCTGCTGGTAGGTCTGGTCGTTGGCGACCTGCTGGGTCCGCTTCCGCTTTCTGGGGTGGCGCTCGTCATGCGCCAGCGGGTCCCAGCCGCCTTCGATCACGCTGAGCTGCACACCGGCATCACGGTCACGGCGGCCCTGGAATTCGGCGCGGACGCGGCGGACAGCAGAACGTTTACCCATGCTGGTACTCCTCTGGCGGCGAAAGAGCCCGGGCCGAGATTTGAGACGCGGGCGGGAAGACAAAAACGCCGCGAGCCTGTGGGGCGCCGCGGCGTTTGCGTGAAATGGATGAGGATGAAAATTCTGGAAGCGGCGGCGGCCGCGTTTCGCAGCCTGCTGCATCGCAGGTGGATGGTGCAACCGTGCGCGGTCGACTCAATCCTGTTCCCCGTGTGTCGAAGCGCCATCCAGTCGGGCAGGCCACTTCGAATCAGCTTCCTATGAGTAGACTATTTCGCGATTAACGGAACTATAAAGGGTCAGCTCCGTGCAGGCGTGTTTGAAGCACACTTCTGCCGGTGTTTGTTGCAGACTGATGACACCGGCGCCGCGTTTCGAGTCGTCCGGAGTTGCGAGGACGTTGTGGCGCGCGAGCGACGGCAGGGAAGGACAGGCAGATGGCGATCTACGAGCTCGACGGGGTGAAGCCGCAGTGCGACGCCGACAGCTGGGTGGCGGAAAACGCAGTTGTCATCGGCAATATCGTTCTGAAGCGTGGGGCGAGCGTGTGGTTCGGCGCCACGCTGCGTGGGGACAATGATCCGATCACGATTGGCGAGAATTCGAACGTGCAGGACGGATCCGTGCTGCACACGGATGTGGGACAGCCGCTGGACATCGGCGCGAACTGCACGATCGGGCATATGGTGATGCTGCATGGCTGCACGATCGGCGAGAACACGCTGATCGGGATCGGGTCAATCATTCTCAATGGCGCGAAGATCGGGAAGAATTGCCTGATCGGGGCGAACTCGCTGATCACCGAGGGCAAGGTGATCCCCGACGGCTCGATGGTAATGGGTGCGCCGGGCAAGGTGGTGCGGGAGTTGAGCGAGCAACAAGTGCAGATGATTACCGGTTCGGCGCATCACTATGCTGAGAACTGGAGGCGGTATGCGCTGGGATTGAAGCGGTTGGGCTAGACGCCGTACGCGCGCCTGAATGCCTCGAACGGTGCGCTCGTAAACAGCACCTGATACGGGAACACACGGTGCGGGGCGGTCATATCCAGCTCGGGCAGTGCTGCAAGGAACGCGTCCCGGACTTCCGGGCGAATGTGCGCCCGGAAATCGATGAACTGCCCCCAGGTTGACATGCCGTGCAGATAGGGCGGGCCATTGCGCGGATCGCGCGAAGCGGCGAACTCCGGCGGAAACAGCCGCCTGTAGGCTTCGAGATTGTAGAGCCAGGACCCGCCATCCACGCGGCTGGCTGCAGGATACTCGCGCGCGAGCCAGCCAAACATTTCGCGCAGTTCAGCGCCTCGCTCCGCGACCCGCGATGAATGGAGCGGGCCGACGTCAGTATTCTGAACCCGATTGCCGAAGTGAATTCGAACCATCCCTTCATCGTTCGGCGGTTCACAGGCGAAGCATCCGAACTGGATGCGACCGGGCAGAAGCACGGCGGAACCATCGCCTGCGGATGCGAGCGCGGCAAAAAGGCGTTCGACGCGAGCATCATGGGAGAGGGACGCGATGCCATCGGTGAGAACGCGCCACTGTTCCGGCAAAGCTGCTTGTCCGGGAACGCCAAGGCCCAGGCGGCGGTGGAAGTTGGTGTAGCGCAGAAAGGTGTCGTGAAGCGGCAAGCCGGCGGCCTCGGCCACGCACTCGGCAAACCGGACCTGAAGGTCGACATACTCCGGTGAAAGATAGGCTGGCGGTGATGGGGTCGGGCTGGTCAACGGGTCTGCATCCACACTTGAATGCTTCCATCCTAGCGTATCCGGCGGCAGCGCCTATATGTCGGCCATGGCAAAGCTTTCGGTTCTTGATCTTGCGCCCGTTGTCGAGGGTGCGACCACGCGGGAGGCGCTCAACAACAGTCTCGACCTGGCGCGGCATGCAGAAAAGCTTGGCTATCATCGGTTCTGGCTGGCCGAGCATCATAACATGCCAGGCATCGCGAGCGCTGCCACGGCGGTGGTGATCGCGCATGTCGCCGGAGGAACGTCGACGATCCGCGTGGGGGCGGGCGGGATCATGCTGCCGAACCATGCGCCACTGATGGTTGCCGAGGCGTTCGGCACGCTGGCGGAGCTTCATCCAGGTCGCATCGACCTTGGACTGGGGCGGGCGCCAGGCACGGATCAGGCAACGATGCGGGCGCTGCGCCGCTATATGGGCGGGGCCGACACGTTTCCGCAGGATGTGGTCGAGCTGATGGGCTGGTTCGAGCCGCCCGTGCCGGGCCAGACGATACAGGCTGTGCCGGGGGCTGGCGCGGACGTGCAGATGTGGATCCTCGGCTCGTCGCTGTTCGGTGCGCAGCTCGCGGCGCATCTGGGGCTGCCCTTTGCCTTCGCGTCGCACTTTGCGCCGGGCGACATGATGGACGCGGTCCAGATCTATCGCGAGAGCTTCAGGCCCTCGCTGCGATTGCAGGAGCCCTATGTGATGCTGGGTCTCAACGTGATTGCGGCCGAGACCGACGATGAGGCGAAGCTGCTGTTGACCTCGATCCAGCAGGCATTCGCGAACCTGCGCATGGGCCGGCCCGGCAAGATGCCGCCGCCGAAGGCTGATCTCAAACTCGACCCGATGGTGGAGCAGGGGATCCTGCAGGCTTTGTCGTGTTCAGTGGTTGGTGGACCTGACAAGGTGAAGCGCGGGATTGCGGCGTTTGTTGCGCAGACCGGAGCAGATGAGCTGATGGTGACGGGCTCGGTATGGGATCACAAGCTGCGGCTGCGTAGCTATGAGATCGCGGCAGCGGCCATAAGCTAGCGTTCCGAGCTCGTGCTTCGACGGAGACCGCTTCGCGGCTGCTCAGCATGAGCGCTGCCCTGCTGCCGGATGGACGCGCGCATCCCGAGCAGCGACCGAAGGGAGCATCCGTCAAGGACGAGCGCGTGCGTTCTGCTCTACCCGCGTGAGTCCCGCTTGCCGGCTGGCTTGCCGCGGAAGGGCTTGCCCCCCGGTTTGCCGCCGAAGGATTTTGCGAACGGCTTGTCGCCCCGGGGCTTGAATGATTTTCCGGCGGGGCCTTTGGGGCCGCGTGGCTTGAAGCCTTCGGGGCGGTCGCTGTCGCGGCTGCGACGTTCAGCGAGGCGCGTGTCGGCGTGCGGCTTGGCGGGGCGAGCGACGGGTGTGTCTGCTTCGGGCGTCCATTTGCGCTTCGGCGGTGCTTCGCCGGGCAGGATTGGCGCGATCTTTCCTTCGGCGCGGGCGGCGTCGCGGCGTTCCTTGCGGTTCATGCCGCTCGGGTGCAGCGGCGGCGGGGCGCCCTTGTCCTGAGCGGGTGCAGCCGATTTGAGCGATGAATAGACCGGGTCGGCGGCGAGTTTTGCGCGTTCTTCGTCGCGTTGCTGATGGCGTGCGGCGCGGGCTTCGTCGCGGCCGGAGCGTTTGAAGTCTTCGCGCGGCGGACGGGCGTCGCTGCGTGCCTCGCGCACGGGTCGGTCGCCGTAATCGCGTTTGGGACGCGGGGGGCGGTCGCCGAAGTCGCGCGTCTCGCGAATGGGACCATCTTCGCGCGGCGCACGATCGACGCGGACGCCATCGTCGCGACGGGCGCGCATCGGGTGCGTGCTGTCATTTGGCCCGGGGGCAGTCGTGGGCTCGATCTGGATCTTGTCGTCCTGCGTGTCGCGGACGGCGATGGCGAAGGCTTCGGCGGCGTGACCGACGATCTCGAATTTCGTTTCGTCGCCGAAGATGCGGATCGGGCCGATCTCGGCCTTGGTGATGTGGCCGACGCGGCAGATCAGCGGCAGGATCCATTTCGGATCGGCGTTGCGCTGGCGGCCGACATTGAGGCGGAACCAGACACCGTCGCCTTCGGACGCGACGAAGCCGCGTTCGGCACGGCCGCGCGGGGCGGGGCGTTCCGGGAAGTCTCTCGGGCCGGATTGGCGTTCGAAGGTCTGCGCGTTGCGCATGCGGCCATCGTCGGACACGTCTTCCGGCTCGGGCAGCTCGTTGCGCAGGAGGCCGATCAGGGCGGCGGCGAGCTGTTCGGCCGGGATCGTCTCGGCCAGCTGTTTCGCGATGCCCTGGTCCTCGTCCGTGATGGTTGCGCTGAGCGACGGGTGGGAGAGGAGGCGTTGGCGGTCCTGCTCGCGGATTTCCTTCGCCGTGGGCGGGCCACTCCAGGTGGCTTCGATATTGGCGGAGGCGAGGACTTGTTCGGTTCGGCGGCGCTTGGTGTGGGTGACCAGGAGGATCGACACGCCCTTCTTGCCGGCGCGGCCTGTGCGGCCTGAACGGTGAAGGAGGGTGGCCTTGTTGGTCGGCAGGTCTGCGTGGATGACGAGGCCGAGGTCGGGCAAGTCGAGGCCGCGGGCGGCGACGTCGGTGGCGACGCAGACTTTCGCATGGCCGTCGCGCAGGGCCTGCAGCGCATCGTTGCGTTCGCGCTGGCCCATTTCGCCAGAGAGGCCGACGGCGTGGAAGCCACGCTCGCGCAGGGCGGCGTGGAGATGGCGCACGGCTTCGCGTGTGGCGCAGAAGACGAGGGCGCGGCCGGCTTCGAAATAGCGCAGCACGTTGACGACGGCGCGCTCTGTGTCACCCGGGGAGACGCGCATGGCGCGGTAGTCGATGTCGCCATGCGGTTCGGTGGCGCTGGTGGTGTCGATGCGGACGGCGTCGCGCTGGTAGTTCTTCGCGAGCATGGCGATGCCACGCGCGATTGTGGCGGAGAACAGGAGCGTGCGGCGGGTTTCGGCGTTGGTCGCATCAAGCAGCGTCTCGAGCTCCTCGCGGAAGCCGAGGTCGAGCATTTCGTCTGCTTCGTCGAGAACTGCCACCTGCAGCGCGGAGAGGTCGAGATAGCCCTTGGTGAGGTGATCGCAGAGGCGGCCCGGCGTTCCGATGACGATATGGGCGCCGCGGGAGAGGAGTTGCTGTTCAGCGCGCACGCTCATGCCGCCGACGGCGACGACAATGCGTGCGCCGGTGTCGGCGTAGAGCCATTCGAACTCCCGGCTGATCTGCATGGCGAGTTCGCGGGTCGGCGCGATAATCAGGGCGCGGGGGCGGTTGACATGGTCGAACCGTTCGGCCGCGCCGAGCAGGGTCGAGGCGAGCGCGAGCCCGAAAGCGACGGTCTTGCCCGAGCCGGTCTGGGCGGAGACCAGAAGGTCGGCGTGGGGACGGTCTGGGTTCTGATCAGCCTCGACAACGGCGAGCTGGACGGAGGTCGGCTGGTCGTAACCACGCGCAGCAAGAGCGCGGTCGAGCGCGGGATGGACGGTCGGGAAGGGCATTGTGGGTCGTTTTCAAAATCGGGGCGGGCCGTCCCGTTAGCGGGATTCAGGTCGCGGGGAGGCCGGGTCTGGCGCGCGTCCCATACAGCAATTGCGGATAAATGCCACCCTGCAAACGGCAGCCACAAAGGGGGCGCGTCAGACTACCGCGCCGAAAATCATGCCGATTCCCGCGGTAACCAACATGGCGATGACGCCCCAGAACACCACGCGGCCGACGGATTTCCAGACATTGGCTCCCCCGGCCTGAGCGCCGAGATAGCCCAGCAGTCCGAGGAACAGCACGGACGCGGCGCCCACGGTCAGTTCAAGGTTTCCCGCTGGCGCAAGCAGGAGGGCCAGGAGCGGCAGGGCCGCGCCAAGGGCGAAGGTGATGGCCGACGTGATGGCCGCCTGGATGGGGCGAGCGGTGGTGATCTCGGAGATTCCGAGTTCGTCCCGCGCGTGAGCCTTCAGTGCGTCCTTCGCTGTCAGCTGATCGGCGACCTGCCTTGCCAGTGAGGGATCGAGGCCGCGGTCGACATAGATCTGCGTCAGCTCCTGGCGCTCCATTTCGGGGCTGTCGGCAAGTTCTCGCGTTTCCTTGGCGAGGTCGGCTTTTTCGGTGTCGGACTGCGAACTGACGGAGACGTATTCGCCCGCCGCCATCGACATGGCGCCGGCGACGAGGCCTGCAGCCCCGGCGATGAGGATGGCGGTGCGATCCGTGCCGGCGGCAGCAACACCGACGATCAGGCTTGCGGTCGAAACGATTCCGTCATTGGCGCCAAGAACCGCTGCCCGCAGCCAGCCTATGCGCGCGACCGCATGGCGTTCGATGTGGGCCTTCGAGCGTGGCATTGGCGCCTCTGTGCTGACGGGCGTCATCATCGGGCTTGCCAGTCGAGATGTCGATACGGCAGCCTTGGTCTTTGCGAGATCGGGAGTGACGGTTGCGACGCATTCTCTCTGGGTTCCTGGCGGTCGTCACGGCTGTGTTTGCGGGTTCATGCGCGCTGGATGCTCCGGTTGCCGGACCAGGTGATGAGGCATCGCGTCAGCAACCGAACATCGTGCTGCTGATGGTGGAAGACCTGAGCCCGCGCATTGGAGCGTTTGGCGATGATTTGGCGCGGACGCCGAACATCGATCGGCTGGCTCGGGAGGGCGCTCGCTACACGCATGTGTTTGCGACGGCGGGCGTGTGCGCGCCAAGCCGGGCCGCGCTAATCACGGGCATGAACCAGGTGTCGATCACCGCGCAGCATATGCGCACGACCGACTATGTCTGGCCGGATGGGTCGGGGCGACGGGGATACGAAGCCGCGCCTCCGTCTTTCGTGAAGGCTTTTCCGGAGCTGCTGCGTGCGGCTGGCTATTACACGACGAACAATTCGAAGACGGACTATCAGGTCGGCTCGCCCTTCACGGTGTGGGACGAGAACGGCACGCAGGCGCACTGGAAGAACCGGCCTGAAGGCATGCCGTTCTTCGCGATGTACAGCCTGACCGCGACCCATGAGAGCTCGCTCTTCCCCTCGGATTCGATCGAGCGGCGCTTCCCCGGCACGGGTGCGGTGCTGCGCGCTTTCGAGTCCCAGCGCAACGCCTTGTCATTCCGGACGCGACCTGAAGATGTTGTCGTGCCGCCCTACTATCCGGACACGCCGACGGTGCGGGCCGACATCGCGCGGCAGTACGACAACGTGCAGCTGATGGACGCCTGGGTTGGCGAGCGCATGGCGGAGTTGGAGCGCGAGGGTGTGCTCGACAACACGATCGTCATCTGGACGACGGATCATGGCGACGGCCTTCCCCGTGCCAAGCGATCGCTCTACGACAGCGGTCTCAACGTCCCCATGATCATTCGCTTCCCCGACGGACGTGGCGCGGGCACGGTGGATACGCGGCTCATCTCGTTCGTCGACCTTGCGCCGACCGTTCTGACGCTGGCGGGTGCCGAGCGCCCCGCGCACCTGCAGGGCATCGACATGCTGGGGCAACAGGGTGCTGCACAGGCGCGCGTGTACGCGGCGAGGGACCGACTTGATGAATCACCGGATCTTGGCCGCGCCGTGCGGACACGGGATTTCAAGTACATCGTCAACGAGCGGCCGGACGCGATGTTCTACCTGCCGCTGTCGTTCCGCGAGAACCTGCCGATGATGGCGGAGATGCGGAAGCTAGCAGGCGAGGGCAGGCTGTCTTCACTGCACGCAGGGTACTTCGCAACGCCGCGCCCGGCCGAGGAGTTGTATGACCTGCGCCTTGATCCGCATGAGGTGCGCAATCTTGCTGACGATCCCGCGCATGCAGGCGTTAAGGCGGAGCTGTCAGCCGCGCTGTCAACGTGGCGTGCGAGGGTGGGCGATCCGGGGCTGATTCCGGAGGACCAGATGATCAAGGCGGCGTGGGGCGCTGAGAGCCAGCCGCAGACGGTTGCGCCGGTTATCACGGCCTCGCAGGACGCGCAGGGCGTTTCGGTCATGTTGGCGAGCGCGACTGAAGGCGCTTCGATCGGATATCGACTTGCGGGCGAGGTGCGATGGCGTCTCTACGCCGGTCCGTTCAACGCTGAGACTGGACAGCGCATTGAGGCGAAGGCGACCCGGTACGGATTCAAGGAGAGCGACGTGTCGGTGAGAACAGCTGGCGACTGACGCCTACTGCACTTCGTCCGTGTCCCAGACGCCGCGGACGGCGATGTCGTTCTCGACGCCGATATTGTACCAGGCGAGCCGGTCCTTCGAGGCGTTGACGATGATGAAGTGCTCGTGCGGGTTCACTGCAAGCGTCAGCTGGTTGCGGAGCTGCTGGATGGTCTGTTTCGAACGGAGCACCCACATGTCGCCGGCAGCGCGGGTCATCTTGCCGGCTTCGTGGAGCACACGCTCGAAGCGCTCATTGCCCGACAGCAGACGCGCGGCGATGAAATAATTGCAGACCGGGACTTCCGTTTCGCCCGCATCGAGGCGCGGGTCGCCGAACTTGCGCTTCTTCGGGCCCTTGAAGTCCCAGCGCAGGTTGGGGTGGTGGTCGGCGCGGTGGTACTCTGTGTCCGTCCCGCAGGCGATGCAGGTGCCGGCCTGGACGCGGCCCTCTTTCAGAAAGTCGATCAGGCGGGTTCGGGGGTAGGGGCCGTATTCCTTGTCGGCAATCTTGATGCGCCACTTCACGCCTTCGAAGGGAGGCGGCGGCGTGTGCAGCCCCTCGTCGTCACCTGTTTCCACAGGTTGCCTGAGTTCCAGAGTGTCACTCATCAGACAGCGTGTTCCGCTAACCCCTCTTTGGGTCTAGTTGTAGGAGAAACCACCTTGTCCAAAGGTAAACGAAAACCTGCAGGAGACGCCCCATGAGCGCTTACGAATTCATCAAGACAGAGACCGAAGGCCGCCTTTTCATCGTCACCATCAACCGGCCGGATCAGCTGAATTGCCTGCATCCGATGGGAAATGCGGAGATGGGCAAGGCTTTTGATGAGTTCGCGGCGAACCCGGATCTCTGGGTGGCGATTGTCACGGGCGCCGGTGAGAAAGCGTTCTCGGCTGGTAACGATCTCAAATTTGCAGCTTCCGGGCAGAAATCGCCGGTGCCGATGCCAAGTTCAGGATTCGGCGGGCTGACGTCGCGGTATGATCTCTACAAGCCGGTGATCGCGGCGGTAAACGGCTTTGCCATGGGCGGCGGGTTCGAGATCGCTCTGGCGACGGACATCATCATTGCCGCCGAGAATGCGAAGTTCGCGCTGCCCGAGCCGCGCGTCGGTTTCGCGGCGCTCGCATCCGGCATGCACCGCCTGCCGCGGCAGGTGCCCCTGAAGAAGGCGATGGGCATGATGCTGACGGGCCGGACCGTCAGCGCCGCCGAGGGCAAGGAGATCGGCTTTGTCACCGAGGTGGTGCCGCAGGGCAAGGCGCTGGAGGAAGCCAAACGCTGGGCCGGGATGATCCTTGAATGCTCGCCGATGGCAATCAAGGCGACGAAGGAGACGGTGCTGACCGGTCTCAACACCGCCGACCTGAAGACGGCGTTCGAGACGAAGGTGCCCGGTATTGCGAAGCTGATGCATTCGGCTGACCACAAGGAAGGTCCGAAGGCGTTTGCTGAAAAACGCAAGCCTGTGTGGCAGAACGAGTAGCGCTCCAGCATTGTGGGCAAAAGGCAGTCGCCGGGGGGCGGGATGACCGGAGTCTCGCCATGACATCCACACCTGACTTCCGCGACCTCGCGGCCGCGCACGGGATCGAGCTGGACCCTGATCCGTCGATGCTGCGCGCGACCGGGTCGACCGCGGAGTATTTCGGCGCCAATGCGCGTGATGCATCCGGCGCGTACTGGATGTTGAGATCGCCACGTCGGGGCGATGTTCAGGCTAACTCGCGTCAGGAAAAGCGCGTGCTCGATCATGTACGCGGCAAGTTGCCGGTCGTCGTGCCGGACTGGCAGGTGCATTCGGACAAGCTGATCGCCTATCGTGTCCTGCCCGGCGTGCCAGCGGCGGAGATCGATCCGCTGACGGGCGAGCTGATCTGGCGCCTGCCACAGGCGAGCGTGCCGGCGGTGTTCGCCGAAAGCCTGGCCGAGGCGATGGTGAAATTGCACTGGCTCGACATCGACGCGGCCGTGGCGGCCGGCATTGCTGTGATGACGGCGGAGCAGTCGCGCGCGCGTGTGCGGCAGCGGATGGATGACTGCAACACGCTCGCGCCGGTGCCCGAGAAGCTGTGGGGGCTGTGGCAGAAGTGGATCGATGGCGATGCCTTCTGGCCTGACTTCGTCTCGCTGACAAATGGCGACATCTACCATCCGCGTCTGTTCGTGAATGCGGACTATCGCGTCGTCGCGATCGAGAACTGGGCGGATGCCGAGATCGGCGATCCCGCATCAGACTTCACGCTCTACTTTGCCGCCGCCGGACGCGAAGCGATGGAAGACCTGATCGCCCGCTATGAAAGGGCAGGCGGCCAGACCTGGGCCCGCATGGCCGACCAGGCAGAGATGTACTATTGGGCCAGCCCCATCAAGTTCGCCGCCTACGCCATGCGCACGGGTGACGTCTCGCACCTGATGAATGTGAAGAACATGGTCCACCGCTATGCGAGCATGCTGGAGGATAGCGGGTACGAGTAGCTTCTTCGCTTCTGGCTGTTTCCGGCTCGAATCCCTTGGGGTGCGAATGGCAGGGCTGGGCACGATGCGGTCGATTCAACCTGCCTCAACGGCAGGCCGATCAGGGCGAGAACGTTGCGCGTGGCCTGGGGGGATTTCCTCCATGTTCCTGTCCGCCCAATTGCTGAGCGCCTGGAGGGGCTCCAGCAGAGAGCGACCCAAGGGCGTAAGGCTATACGCGACCGCTGGCGGAATTGAGGGATAGACCTTGCACGCGATCAGTCCGTCGCACCGTAGATTCTGCAGCGTTCGGGTGAGCATGCGTTGCGAAACGTCGGGAATTACGTCACGCGCGCAGATGCAGCGCGCTCAGCCGCAGGCGCGCTCATCGACAACTTTGACGGACGGCGCGTGCTCGACGTTACCGGCTCTGAAGCGCTGACGGGCGCGGACATTGCCTCCATCGCTTCAGACCTCCTCGGCAAGACGATAGCCTTCGCTCCGGTTCCGGCTGGTGCGCTGTGCGAAGGTCTGACAAGCGCGGTGCTGCCGCCAGGGCTTGTCGCTGCTCTGGTGCAGTTTGACATTGACGCAGCTGAAGGACGTCACGCCGTGACAACGGACGTCGTAAGGTTCTTCAGCGGGCAGGCGCCGCAGAGCGTGAGGCAATTCCTGCAAAACCATGGGAGCGCGCTGGCCAGGGATATGGCTATCTGAGCTTCGTTGGCGGAGGCTGATCATGGCGTCGGCTCCGCTGGCCGGCAAAAGCCAACCACGGACGCCATCTCTTGTTCGTTCGTGACGGTGTCGGGTCCGAGCGCGCCTGCAGGGGCTGGCAGCGAGCTTCATCGCCTTGGGCGCAGATTGCGATTTCCCTCCTCGCCGTGGGCAATAAATCTGCGCATCTCTCGGCCAGTTTCGATGAATACCAGCTGCCCGAAAGCCTCTCGCTAGATATCCGTCCCGTGCAGCGTGCGGAAATCCACCGCGAAGCCGCCGTCGATGTAGCGGACGCAGGTGCCGGCGCGTTCGCCGATCTGGACGCGGTCGCCGATCATGGGGCGTGGGCCGGCGGTCTTGAGGGCGACGCCGAAGAGCGAGACGTCAGCGACGGCGCAGGCGATGGAGATTCCCTTGCCGTGAATGGCGATCACCTGGCCCGAGGCGGAGCGGCGCTCGTCGATGCGTTCGTCGGTTAGGCCGAGCTTGTCCTTGTTGACCAGCCAGGTCAGCGCGTCGGCGATCTTCTCGCGCTTGCGCTGTGGCACGCGGAACTCGACGGCGTATCCGACCTCGTTGAGGACGCGGACGATGACGCCTTCGACGCGGCCGATGTCCTCGACGTAGAGTACGAGGTTCTCGCCCTTCTCGAGCGGGCGGGCGAGGTTGATGCGGATGCCGCCGGCGCAGACGTCGATGGTGTTGCAGGTGAACTCTTCGCCCGAGCCGGTCAGGCCGCGAACCGGGACTTGCCAAAGCACGCGGCGGTGGCGGCGGCGGTCGAGCCCGTCGGCTCTACGGATCGAGGGTCGGTCGAGCCTGTCGATGGCCTGGGCCGATTGCATCAGCAACCCTCTGTCGCGGCGAGAGGGAGCTTCCCCCGGGACCGCAAGTTTAGCAGCGCAATGGTTCACAAACTCTTGCCGGAGCCTGTCGGCGACTTGCGGTCGAGAAGCGGCCTTGGTGGTTTCGTTTTCCGGGTCGCCAGCTCAGGATGCTGGCGGGAGTGACAGGTCGGTTGTGGTAGCTGCGCCTTCACCTGGACGCGACGACGCGGATCGCGGGGCGCATGACGGGCGCCGGCGGGAAGATGGCCAGCACCTGGAGCCGGCGAAGGGGGCGGCCGCCGAGAGCTTCCTCCGGCGTGATCGCCTGGCACAGGCCGAGGAAGCGGCGCGCGCCGTTGTCGTTCTCAAGAAGGGGGGCAAGCGCGAATTCGAGATCGAGCCGCTTGCCGGCCAGAGTCTCGCCGCGCGCATGGATGAGGGTCGGGCCGCGATCCTTTACCGCCATCGAGAGGCCGGCGGCGACAAGGCGGCGGTCAATGTCATTCCAGATGGACAGGAAATCATGTTCGGTGAGATGGCGCCCGAACAGCCGGTCGAGCGTGGCGCCGACGCGGCGGAAGGCGAAGTCACGCTCCGCGACATGGTTAAGCAGGAAAAGGTTGTTCACGAGGCCGGGATATTCATCCGTGGTCGGCCCGTCCGACGCGCTCTCGCCGTCGGTCAGCCTCTGCCAGGCATCGAGCATGGCCTGTGTGTTCGGATGCGCCTTGAGGACTTCCATTTAACGCTCATGCAGATGTGCAGCTGGAATCCCCCCAGCCTGTCGCAAATGGTTGCAGCGCACGGGCCATGACGCCTGGCGGGCGAAAAGCGGCCCATTTACGGGCGAATTCTCCAGCTGGGTGAGGTTACAACGGCGCCAGAGATAGCGTCACGCGCGAAAAGGCGCGGGTCTTGCACCCGGGCAGGCGATACCTGACGGAGACCTCACATGAGCGTTTCATGGCGACACAGGCTGGCCGGCGCCGGCCTCGCGACTGCAATTGCCACCGTAGCGCTCACGGCAGTGGGACAGTCCTGCAGCACATGCGGGCCGGTGTCGCCGCCACCCCCGCCGCCGCCGCCGGGCGCCTGCTGCCAGGCGCCGCGCAATCTCACGGTGCACGTGCCGGGCGTGAACGTGGCGACTGCGAATATTCGTGTGGGCGCGACATCGCTGGCTGTTGCTTCGGCCAACGCATCATCAATGGCGACGGCTGGCGTTTATGGTCAGACGAGCGCTTCGGGCGGCGCTGGCGTCTTCTTCGGCGGCGGAGGTGGCTACTATTCTAACCCGGGCGTAGCTGCGAGCACGATCAGCAACCTCACCGTCAATGGCGGCTATGAGACGAAGCTGGTCGAGGAAGAGCTCAGGGGCATGGAAGAGATCTGCGTCGACAGGATCGTGGAACAGATGCACACGCGGCCGGTGCAGGCGGTCTGCATCGACGATCGCAATACGCCACACCCCGCCTCGCGCGTCGACGGCAAGATATCGGTCGATGCGCGGCAGTCCGGTGAAATCTATCGCTGCATGGCGGGGACGCACATGCAGGTAACAGTCGGCGAGATGGTTGAGGGCAAGACAAGCTTCGACAAGGCTGACACGTTTTCCTGCGCCAAGGGCGAGGCGCTTTGGCATGGAGCGGGCGGCGTGATCCAGTGTCGCCGCCAGACGCCGGAGCGCGACTGCAACGAGCGTTCGCTGCTGCGCAAATATGGACCGGGCGTGAAGCTGGTGCAGGTGGCGACGAAGAAGACCATCTGTGAGCCGACGATGCGCCCGACGATCACCAAGGTGGTCAAGGAAGTGAAGGTTGCGCGGCCGGTTGCGGCAGGCAACCTGGTGCTGGATGGCGGCGTGGGGCAGGGCTACTAGCCGCGTGCACGGCACAGGATGCGAGAAGCCCTGGCGGTCGCGCCAGGGCTTTTTGGCGTCTGGTTGGATGATTCAGAGGTCAGGCTTTGTCGCTTGACGCTTCGCTGGCGGCGGGAGCGTCACGACGACGGGTCTTCGCCACCCCAGTGATGCCGCCGATGCCGAGGAGGACGAGGCCGATTACGGCGATCCACTGGTTATCGACGCCGAGAATGCTTGCGCCGAACAGAACGCCGGTGGCCAGGATGACGAAGCCGAGAAGCTAGAGAACGAATGAGGGCATGGCGTCGTTCCTTGTTGGTCGATGCCATGGAAATGCTTCAGCGTGGCCAGCGTTCCGTGGGATTGGGGCCGCGGATCTTACGCATCACCCAGGTGAGGGAGACCACGACCAGCAAAGCAGCGATGGCGAAGCCGACCATCTTGAACACCACGCCGACGATCAGGGAGATCGCGACGATGGCGGCGAGGGTGAAAAGGACGAGGTACACGACCCCCATTTGGGCGATTCCCTGGAAACTGCTTGTGCCCGGTAATGTCCAGGGGGCGGCATAAGTTCCGTGCCGTCGTCAGCGCGCCTTGCGGCGCATCAGCTTCAGGCCGGACCAGTCTGCGTCGACGGCGCAGACCTTCACATCGACGAGGCCCATGGGAAGACAGACCTTGCGTATGCCGTCTTCGGTGAGATCGCGGAAGAGGTTCGAGGATTTCTTTGGCCATGAGACCCAGAGCATGCCGCCTGTCGCGAGACGAAGTTCAAGCTTCGGCAGGTCTCGGGCGAGACTGGATTCGTTGGACACGAAGAGGTGGATGAAGTCGAAACTGCCGGCGCGAGGCGCGGTCTTCTTCGGGGCGATGGCGGCGTTGTCGGTGAGGTCGGCGTAGTTGGCAGGTGGCGCGACGGCGATCGCGTTCGCGCCGTCCTTCAGGCCGAGTTTCGCGATGAGGCTCTTGCCCGAATAGCCGGCGGTCGGTGTTGCCATGGTGCGATCGTTTCCTTCGCGCCTTCGTGCTCAGGCTTCAACACGAAGATACCAAGGCAACCACCAGGTTCACGACGAAGTCTACGCGCGCAGGAGCTCGTTGACGCTGGTCTTTGAGCGCGTCTGGGCGTCCACCTGCTTCACGATTACGGCGCAGTAGAGCGAGGGTGTCCAATTCTGGCCCGGCATCGGCGTCGAGCCCGGGCGGTTGCCGGCAACGACGACAGAGTAGGGCGGGACTTCGCCGAAGAGCGTTTCGCCGGTGGCGCGATTCACGATGGGGGTGGATTGGCCGAGATAGACGCCCATGCCTACGACGGAGCCTTCGCGAACGATGACGCCTTCGGCGACTTCGGAGCGGGCTCCGATGAAACAATTGTCCTCGATGATGACGGGGTTGGCCTGCAGCGGCTCGAGCACGCCGCCGATGCCGACGCCGCCGGACAGGTGGCAGTGCTTGCCGATCTGGGCGCAGGAGCCGACCGTGGTCCAGGTGTCGACCATCGTGCCCTCGCCGACATGGGCGCCGATGTTGACGAAGGACGGCATCAGCACCGCGTCCTTCGCGATGAAGGAGCCACGGCGCACGATCGAGCCGGGTACGGCGCGAAAGCCGGCAGCGGTGAATTCCTTGTCTGTCCAGCCTTCGAACTTGGTGGGGACCTTGTCCCAGTAGGGGCCGGGCTGCTGGCCGGCGGCGCCCATGATGCGATTGGGGCTGAGACGGAAGGAGAGCAGTACGGCTTTCTTGAGCCACTGGTTCACGGTCCACGCGCCGGAGGCGGACTTCTCGGCGACGCGAAGCGCGCCTGAGTCGAGTTGGGACAGGGCGTTGTTCACTGCATCGCGGACGGCGCCGGTGGTGGAGGGCGAGAGGGAGGTGCGGTCTTCCCAGGCGGCGTCGATGGTTTTTTCGAGCTCGTTGGTCATGGCGTGATCTCCCGCAGGTGCAGGGGCGGATTAACGCGAGATCGCCGGAGGGCAAAGGAAATTGTCCGCGAGGGTGGCGGCGCTGGAGGTCACTGCTTCAAGCGGGGCGTCAAGCGAGGCTTGGTCGCGGTTGGAGCGATGATGAGCGACAAGCAAGGCTATGCGGTTCTGGTGTCGCTTTGAACGCGCGAGGAAGCCGAGGTGATGGCCTTGGCGCTCAGGGCTGAGAGCATCGATGCCTTCGATGTAAATCGCCACCACGCGAATGTCGATTTGGGCTGGACCATGGCGCTAGGCGGCCTGCAGGTGATGGCTCCAACCGACCGGTTCGACGACGCAAAGGCGGCGATGCGGACGCGGAGGCGGGAGGCTCTGGAGAACACGCAGGGTGACCCTGTCAAGCGCCGCGACCGCTGGAAGGCCTGGTTGGTGATGGGCGCGGCCTGGCTGCTGCCATGGGCAGTCATGTCAACCGCCCATATGTTGGACAGCGACATGAACATGCAGGCGTTTCAGGCATCGTTCGATGACTTCAACCGGCAGGGAAGGGCGCAGCTTTCTTTCTCTGCCCCTGCCGGTCTCCGTCCCGCGTTGCGGGAGGCCACGTTCGTGGACGATTGCCTCGACAATCCATGGGAGAGCGTGAGCGCGCCCGGAGACCCGCTTGGCGATGTTGTGCAGTGTGCGGATATCCTGCACCGGAACAGGCCGGCTACCGCCCCGTAAGCCGCAGGAAGCGTTCGCGGAGTTCCTTGTCAGAGCGGAAGACGCCTGAGAACTGAGTGGTGATTGTCGAGACGTTCGGGTGGTGGACGCCGCGGGTGGTCATGCACTCGTGCTTGGCGTCGATCATCACGGCGACGCCTTCAGGCTTCAGGACTTCCTGGATCGCGTTGAGAATCTGGGAGGTCATGGTCTCCTGCGTCTGCAGGCGCTTGGAGTAGATCTCGACCACGCGGGCGATCTTGGAGATGCCGACCACGTTGTCGAGTGGCATGTAGGCGACATAGGCCTTGCCGAGGAACGGGGCCATGTGGTGTTCGCAATGGGACTCCACGTCGATGTCGCGCAGCATGACGATGTCGTCATAGCCCTTCACGTCGTCGAACGTGCGGGAGAGGTATTCGCGGGGATCTTCACGATAGCCCTTGAACCACTCTTCGTAGGCATCGACCACGCGGCCGGGCGTGTCGACCAGGCCTTCGCGCCGGGGATCATCGCCTGCCCAGGCGATGAGCGTGCGGACGGCGTCTTCCGCCTCGTCCCGGGAGGGGCGGTTGAAGGGGTCGTCCCCTGCCTTTGCCTTGCCTTTGATCACGGCGTCCATGGCCGGTCCCTTCCGTTGCTGGGGCGGGCTAACCCTCCCGGTTTGCGCGCCCGGGCATCACGACGCCCTGAAAATGACTGTCCCGCCAGACCAGATTGCTCAGGCGAGGTGTTGGTGACACATAGGCGCCTGTTGCGAAAACGCCAGCCTGACGCCAAGGAATACATGGCGGAAACCGTGATTCAAACTTCCTAACGGAACGAAAAGACCCGCCTGATGGACATCCGCCTCTACAACACGCTGAGCCGCGAAAAGCAGGCCTTTTCGCCGCAAAACCCGCAGCGGGTGACGATGTATGTCTGCGGGCCGACAGTCTATTCCTACGCCCATATTGGCAATGCGCGGCCCCCGGTCGCGTTCGACGTGCTGTTTCGCCTGCTGCGGGCGAAATACGGGGCGGACCATGTGGTCTATGCCGCCAACATCACGGATGTGGACGACAAGATCATCGCCGCGGCCGCCGACGCAGGGCGGCCGATCGCGGAGATCACGGAGCAGTTCGAGCGGATCTATCGCGACGACATGGGCGCGCTGGGGGTGATCGAGCCGACGCACCGTCCGCATGCGACCGATCACATTGCGGGAATGGTGGAGATCATCGGCACGCTGGTCGACAAGGGTCATGCTTATGCGGGCAAGGATGGCGTGCTGTTTCACGTGCCTTCGATGGCGGATTACGGGAAGCTGTCGGGACGCTCCCGGGACGACATGGTGGCGGGCGCGCGGGTCGAGGTCGATGCGGGCAAGCGCGACCCGGCGGACTTTGCGCTTTGGAAGGCTGCGAAGCCGGGCGAGCCCGCAGAGGCGCGCTGGGATAGTCCGTGGGGCGAGGGGCGGCCTGGCTGGCATATCGAGTGCTCGGCAATGGCGAAGGCCGTGCTCGGCGAGACGATTGACATCCATGCCGGCGGGCTTGATCTCATCTTTCCGCACCATGAGAACGAGATCGCACAGAGCGAATGCGCTCACGGCAAGCCGATGGCGCGGTTCTGGCTGCACAACGGGTTCCTTTCTATGGACTCCGAGAAGATGTCCAAGTCGCTGGGCAATGTGAAGCTGGTGCACGACCTGCTGAAGGAATGGGACGGCGAGACGCTGCGCTTCGCGCTGTTGTCGGGGCACTATCGTCAGCCGCTGGATTTCACGGCGTCTCTGCTGGGGCAGAGCAAGACGACGCTCGACAGGTTCTACAACGCACTGCGGCGGATGAAGGATGTCGCGGCGGAGGATACGGGCGTGCCCGATGGCGTGATGGCGGCGCTGTGCGACGATCTCAACACGCCGGATGCGCTCGCTCAACTCTCCGCGCTGGCGACGGAGGCGAACAAGGCAGAGACGGCGGACTGGCCGCGCATGAAAGGGCAGATGCTGGCTGCCGGCGAGCTGCTGGGCCTGCTGCAGGTTGATCCGGATGCCTGGGCCCGGGGCGATGCATCGGACGCGCAGGCGATCGATGACCGGGTCGCGGCGCGTGTTGCGGCGCGCAAGGCGAAGGATTTCGCCGCGGCAGATCGCATCCGCAAGGAGCTGGCGGCGGAAGGCATCGAGATCATGGACGGCCCGGACGGCTCGACATGGAGACGCATCTGACCCCGCCGGAAGCTGACATATCGCACCTTGGCGCGACGAGTGAGCCTACGTCGGACGTGCTGGTGCGCGCGGTTCGCGGCGATAGCGAGAAGGTGTCGGTGAAAGAGATTCTCGATGCGCTGGATGCGCGCTCGTTTGGTCTCGCGGTGCTGCTGTTTTCGCTGCCGTCCATCGTGCCGATGCCGCCAGGTGTGCCCACTGTTGTCGGGATTATCCTGCTTATCGTGGCTGTGCAGATGGTGATCGGGCGCGAAGACTTGTGGCTGCCGGGCATCCTCTCGAAGCGCGAGTTCGACCGCAAGGCGATCGTCGGCGCTTTCGAGGGGCTGGCGCCGCGCCTGCAGATGATCGAGCGCGTGATGAAGCCTCGCCTGCTGTTCATGACGGGGCGGGTGGGCGCAGTGTTTATCGGCGTTATCGTTCTGATCATGGCAATCGTGTTGATCCTGCCCCTGCCGCCGGGCGGGAATTTTCCGCCGGCGCTGGCATGCGCCGTGCTGGGGATGGGGTTGGCGCAGCGCGATGGGGTCATCGTGCTTGTGGGGCTGGTGGTGTCTGTTGTCGCGCTGGTGGCGGTGTCTTTTGTGACATTGGTGTTCATCCAACAGCTGCCGGCGATGCTGGAATGGCTTGGCGGGCTGTTCGGCATGGGACCGGCCGCTTCGTGACTGCCCGCCGCCAGTTTGACGATGGGGCGGCGCGGTTTATGCTCGCGACAGGGGATCAGGGTGGTTGTTCGGGAAAGGCACGCTCATGAAGCTTGCACAGACACTATTGGCCGGGATCACGCTGCTCGCCATGGCTGCGTGCTCGACGACCGTGATCAACACGGGCGGGCCGCGTCCGCCGCAGGGGCCCGGGCCGGCCGGCACGAATTTCGGCTTCTGGGATCGCGACGCCGAGGGCGCCGTCGACCAGGACTTCCGCCGGTTCATCGCGGGCAGGTGGCAGGGCGGGCAGGCCGCCGAGGCGCGCGCAGTGTTCGAGGCGGACGGGTTCAGATGTCGGGACGGCAATCGGCCGGATGGTGCACCGGTGCCCGAGCTTGAGTGTGAGCGGGTCTATTCGGTGAACGACAACGTGCATTCGTGGACTGTGAAGTTCTGGCCGAACCAGCCACGCCCGGAATCGCACTATGTGCGCCTGCACATGCGTGACCCCAATCGCAGCTACAATGAAAGTGGAAACTGAGCCCCGCATGAGTTTTGTCCTGGTCCCTCACGAGACGCCCCACGAGGGGCTGAGCCGCGTGATCCGTGAGCAGGTCGAGAAGCTGTCGGCCGAATGCGCCGAGGCGCAGCAGGAATCGTCGGCCTTCGCGCACAAGGCGCGGGTGCGCTGCAAGCGAATTCGTTCGGCGCTGCGACTGGCGCGGCCGCTGATGAAGGGCAAGGCGTTCGATCGCGAAAACCGCTGGTGGCGGGACCAGGCGCGGCTGCTGTCAGAGTTACGCGATGCCGGGGCGCGGATCGAGGCGCTGGAGACCCTGCGGCCATTCCTGGTGACTCGGGTCGGCGTGGACGTGACGCGCAAGCTGGAAGAGCGCTTCCAGAAGCAACGCGGCACGGTGGAGGCGGGCGAGGCGATTGCCGCCTTCACGGCCGGGCTGGATGCACGCGCGGACGAACTCGTGCCGCCGCTGGTGCGGGGCGATCGCGCAAATCTGGCGGCCGCGCTGGGAGAGACATACCGCATGGCGCGCAATGCGATGTACGCGGCGCTGGACGCCGAGGAGCCCGAACTGCTGCACGAATGGCGCAAGCAGGCAAAGTATCATGCGCTGCAGGCGAGGCTGATGCGGCAGCAGTTTCCCGATGCGCTGGACCGGCGCGTGGCGGGCGTGCGTGATCTCGCCGAATTGCTGGGCGAGGTTCAGGACATCGAGGTTGTGGCGGCAGGCGTGAAGCGCTGGCGTGAGCGGCCGGCAGGCTTTCTGAACGTGCTGGATGCACGGCGCAAGTCGTTGGTGACGGGCGCGCGAGCGGCCGGCGCGGCGCTGTTCTCGGAGAAGCCGAAAGCGTGGATGAATGAACTGACGCCGCCGGTGCTGGCCGGGCAGGAGCAAGCGTGATCAAGTCTCTCTTGGCATGTCTGGCGGCGCTGGCGGCCAGCGCCTGCATGGTGGTGAGCATCGACGAGACAACGGTGTTCGAGCCGATAGCGTATGACGAAACGCTGGCGAAGCAGACTGGCCAGACGATGATTGGCGAGCGGGCGTTCCAGTCGGAAGCGGACTGGACTTATGTCTGGGCCAGCCGCGCCGAGGCCGATGCCGGTTTTCCGAAACAGGCCGCACCCTTTGTCGAGGCGAAGGTTGAGCACGGACGGTTCGGCACGGGTGAGGGCGGGCTGGCCTACACGCTGGTGACGCGCGCAGCGCCGGCCGACACGCTTGTGGTGCGCTGTGGCGGCAATGCTTCGACGCGTCAGCGTAGCGGCTATCGCTACACGGTGGTGGCGATCCCGCACGGTGACGTGCTTCTGTTCGACTATCCCGGCTATGGCGAGACAGGCGGGACCGCGAGCCCCGAGCGGTTCCAGAAGATGGCGGACGAGCTTGTGCCGCTGGTGCGCGAGAGGGCAGAGGGGCGGAAGATCGTGCTGTGGGGCCATTCGCTGGGCGGGCTCGTGTGTTCGGAGCTGGCGGCGCGGCTACCCGAGACGAGCGGCGTGATCATCGAGACGTCGGCGCGCAACGCCCGCGAAGTGGCAGAGGCGTGGACGCCCTGGTATGCGGCCCCGTTTGTGCGGATCGAGATCGCGGAAGGCTTCGGCGACATCGATGTCGCAAAGGCCCTGAAGGGATTCAGGGGGGCGGTGCTGGTGCTGGGTGGGGAGAAGGACGGCACGCTGCCGGTGCAGCTGGCGCGTTCGGTCGGCAAGGCGCTCACGGACGGGGGCGTCGCGGCGGAGTATGTCGAGTTCAAGGGCGGCGGGCATTCCGACCTGATCGGGCAGGGAGCGTTTGCCGCGGTGGTTGCAGGGTTCTTTGCGCAGGTGGCGGCGGGAACGTAGCGCCACCGGAGCAAGTCGTCCTCGTGGTTCGACGGACGGCGGCTTTGACGCATGCTCACCATCAGGGCTCTCGCTGGCGCCGGAGAGGTTCCTCGTGTTGAGCAGCGACCGAAGGGAGCGCCCGTAGAACCACGATGGACCGCGCTTACAGCCCTTGATCCCCACTCCAATCAGTCCGAAATAGGCGCCATGTTCGGTGACCTGTACCACAATCGTGTTCTGGAACTGGCGGCGGACATTCCGCATCTAGGACGCCTTGCCGATGCGCAGGGCTCATCGCTGAAAGTGTCGCGCGTGTGTGGGTCCACCGTGGAGGTGGACGTGACACTCGACGCCGACGGGCGGATTGCCGAGATCGCGGTGGAGCCCAAGGCGTGCGCTCTGGGGCAGGCGGCGACGTCGATCCTGACGCGGCATGCGGTTGGGCGATCGCTGGCAGAGATCGAGTCGGCGCGGGATGCGTTGCGTGCGATGCTGAAGGACGGCGCGGAGCCGCCAGACGGTTTGTTCTGGGAGTTGCGGCACTTGCAGCCGGTGCGGGACTACCCGCCGCGGCATATCTCGACGATGCTCGCGTTCGACGCGGCAGTCGAGGCGATGCGGAAGGCGTTGGGGGTAGCGTAGCCGGCGCCCGCGAGGCCGAGCTTCCCGCCGCCTATTTCGGCGAGATTTTCCAGATCTCGCCGTTCGCCTCGTCCGTCAGCACATAGAGCATGCCATCCGGTCCCTGGCGGACGTCGCGGATGCGTTTGCATTTGTCGCGGAGCATCTTCTCTTCGCCGACCACGCGTCCGTTTTGCATGTCGAGGCGGATGAGTTGCATGCCGGAGAGGCCGCCGGCGAAGACGTCGCCGCGCCAGCCGGGGAAGGCTGCGCCATCGTAGATCGTCATGCCGGAGAGCGCGACCGATGGCGTCCAGAAATAGATGGGTTGTTCAAGGCCTGCCTTCTGGGTAAGGCCGCCGTTGAGCAGCTTGCCGTCATTGTCGCGGCCGTACGAGATCAGCGGGAAGCCGTAATTCCTGCCGGCCTGCACCAGGTTCAGTTCGTCGCCGCCGCGCGGCTCGTTCTCGATGAGCCAGAGTTCGCCCGTGGTCGGATGCAGCGTCATCCCCTGCGGGTCGCGAATGCCCAGCGCGTAGACTGAAGGGTCGGCGCCTTTGGTGGGGACGAAGGGATTCGCGCCGGGGATGGTGCCATTGGTGTTGATACGCAGCACCTTGCCTTGCGGGCTGCCAAGGTTCTGGACGCTGACATAGGGCGTTATGATGTCGGCGGTCTGGATGAACAGTGTGGAGTCCGGCGCCTGCACGATGCGGCGAGGGATCATGCCGGGGCCTTCCTTCAGGACGGTGTAGTCTTCGAGCGACTTGCCGTCGGCGGAGAGTTTCGCGCGCACGATGGATCCGGTCATCGGCTTGCCTTCGGGCGTGGTGACGTAGGCGAGGTAGAGCGTGCGGTTGCTCGCAAAGTCGCGGTCGAGGATGACGTCATGCATGCCGAACAGGCGGATGGCGTTCTTGATTGCGGGAGTGCCGGCGACCGGGTTGGAGGTCTTGCCGTCGGCCGAGATCAGGCGGAGGCCTTCGCCGCGGATGGTGACCAGCATTTCGCCCGACGGCAGGAAGGCGAGGGCCCACGCGTTCGGCAGGCCGGAGGCGACGACATCAACATTGTAGTCCTGCGTCGACTTGATGCGCGGGGCGCGGGTCTGGTCGGGCAGAAGCGGTGTGGGGCGGTAGTCGTCGGCGGCATTGCGCGGGACGCCGCACTTTTCGAGGCTGAGTTCGTCCTCCTCATAGGTTCTGGCCAGCTGTTCAGGCGTCGGCTTGGGCGCTGCCTGGGCGAGGGCGGCGGGGGCGAGCACGGCGCCGGCGGCCAGGGCGAGGAGCAGTCGTTTCATGTCGAGTTCCGGTCTGGCTTCGGCTTCGAATGTGCGCCGTTTGGGTATTTCATAGACGCTGCAACGCGCCACACTTCAAGTGGCGAGGCTGCGGGACTAGAAGCGACTCACGACATATCCCCGCATCAGGCGGGGACTTGCATCGGGGAAGGGACATCGTCTTGGACGATACACCCAGTTCGGAGCCCGGCCGGCGGGGGGCATCGGCGGTGGTCGCGGCGGATGCGGCCTACGACAAGTTCGTCGAGGACAACCTCAAGCGGAACTACCTCGGCCATTATGTGCATGGCATGCTGGGGATGACCGGGTTCCGGCTGGTGAACACGCCGACCTTCGTGCCAGCCTACCTTCATTCGATTTCCGGTTCGGATTTCTGGGTCGGCATCGGGACGAGCCTGCAGCAGTTGGGCATGATCGTGTCGCCGATCATCGGGGCCTCGCAGATCGAGCATCGCAAGAAGGTGATGCCGGTGTCTGTGACGCTGGGCCTGCTTATGCGCGTGCAGATCCTCGGGCTGGCGATCTCGGGATGGGTCATGGTGGGGCCGGCGGCGCTGGCCTTTGCGCTGCTGTTCCTGTTCCTGCTCGGCTTCTTCCAGGGGCCGCAGAGGGTGGCGTTCCAGTTGCTGCTGGCGAAGGTGATCCCGATCCGGCTGCGCGGGCGGCTTCAGGCCTGGCGGAATCTCACCGGGGGGGTGATCGCGGCGTTGCTTTCGTACTTCGCGGGCTCGTGGTTGGTCGCCAACCATGTCTGGGGCAATGGCTATGCGACGACCTTCTTCGTTGCGTTCGTCCTGACGAGCCTGGGGTTGACCGCGCTGCAGGTCCTGATGCGCGAGCCAGAGCCGCCCACGGTGCGCGCGCGCAAGAGCCTGCGCGAGCGCGTGAAGGACGTACCGGGCCTCATGCGCGACGATGACGGGTTCTTCTGGTTCATGGTCGCACGTACGCTTGTGATGGGATCGCGCATCGGCCAGCCCTTCTTCTTCCTGTTCGCCATCTTCTCGCTTGGTATCACAGCGGAGGCGCAACCCGAGGCGTTTGGCGCCACGCTGGCAGTCCTGTCCTTCGCGTACATGGGCGCCGATACGCTCTCGAACCTTGTCTGGGGGTATCTGGCGGACAGACAGGGCTTTCGGTCCACCTTTGTCATCTCAACGGTGATGAACATCGTGGGCGTCGCCGGCCTGCTGCTTGGCAGCTCGCTCGAGACCTACGCGCTGGCCTTCGTGCTGATCGGCGCAGGGCAATCCGGCTTCTCGATGTCGACGACGAACATCGTGCTGGAGTATGGCCACCCGCATGATGTGCCGATGCGCATGGCGCTTTCGAACACCGCCGAGGGGGCGGCGGGTGCGCTGGCGCCGTTGCTGGGGGCGGGCCTGGTGCTGCTGTGGGGGTATCACGCCGCCTTCCTGGCGACCGTGGCGACCATGGCGGTCGCGCTTGTCGTGACCATCTGGAAGGTGGATGAGCCGCGGCGGCGGCGTGTCATCATGCCCGGCGACAGCGACGGCGAGGTCTAGGCATTTGGCTTCTTCGAGGAAATGCGACGCTCGGCCTGTTCAAGAATCTGGAGGAATTGCGCGGCAGTCTCCTCTTCCGTGGACTGGGGCTGTGTGGGGTAGGTTTCGCGGAGGGGGGCAGAAAAGCGCCGTGTCCACCACATGACGTTGGACCGGTGTCGCGGGGGCTGATCGCAGGATTCCGTCACGGTCTTTCCCAATGGTTGCAGGGAGGAGACGCCCGGCAGCGCGGACGGTTCCGCGTTTGCTTCCGGTGGTCGCAGCAATCTGACATGACCAACGACAACCTGCGCAATCCATGAACAATCGCGCCGCTTTGTTTATCAAGGGTTGGCAGTTGGTCACCTGATATTCGCCGGACGGCCTTTTGCGCACTGAGCCGTGGAGGGCCAAGCCTCGCCCCGGCCTCAGCCTTTGTAAGCCGAGCCGCGGCCGTCCTTCTTGCGCGCTTCCATGTCGGCGAGCAGGACATTGATGCGTCCGATCAGCTTGTTGATGTCGCCATTGTTGCGATCAAGAAAGTTCACGAACTGCGCCTGCTGTTCCTGCGCCAGCCAGAGTACCGAGCCGCCAAGTTCGATGCCCACGTCGCGCACGCGATAGTTCTTGCCGTCCTGGCTGAGCAGCACGTCCCAGTAGACTTTCGTGTCCTTGCCGGTCTGCGAGTTCTTGATAACAGACTCGACCGTCGAGCGTTGCGGACCGTCATCCTTCGAGCCCGTGACACGCAGTCCTTCGCCGCGGAACTGGTCGAAGTGAACCTGATAGACTTCGAGGGCGTAGGTTTCGAAGATCTTGTAGTACCTGTTGAAGTCCGCCTCGCTGAGGGTGCGCGAGTTCGTGCCGATGACGCGGCGCGCGATCGAGGGCATGTGGGCGAACTTGTTCATGTACTCGCCGAACTTCTTCTCGCGCGCTTCGGCGGTGAGCGAGCGGTCGTTGAGGACGCTCAACACGGAGTTGGCGTTGGTCTGCACGTAGGCTTCGGATTTCTTGTCAGCGAAGGCCGCCGGCGCGAATGCAGTGGCGACAGCGACGGCAGCAAGCATGCCCATGAGTTTCATCGAAGTCTCCACGTGCGACCCGTTCAGAAGTCTAGTTCGTCATCCGTCAGATCTGGGGCGTCATTCGGCTCATCGTGGGGAATTCCGATGTCGGAAGCCCTTGTGCGGCCATACAAACGCCTGAGTGTGGTATAGGGGTCGATCTGCTGGCGCAGCTCGTCGAATGTCTCGATGGCGCCCTCGCGGGCACTGATGCCGCCAAGCGCGACGATGCCAAGACGGGTCGCCTCGTCGTTCTCGAATTCTGGATAGTTGAGCGGGTTGAGCGCCGCGTCGGCGCCGCGCCCGACGATATCGCGGGGGTTCGTCGGCCCGAGGAAGGGGAGGACAATAAAGGGGCCGGAATCGACTCCCCAGACGCCGAGGGTCTGGCCGAAGTCTTCGCTGGTGCGCTGCATGCCCATGGCGGATGCCGGATCGAATACGCCAGCAATGCCAACGGTGGTGTTGACGACAAACCGCCCCAGCGTCGCGCCGGCATCGGGAAGCTTGCCCTGCAGCAGATGGTTCACGAAGGTCAGCGGCTCCCCGAGGTTGCTGGAGAAATTGCCCACGCCTTCGCGGATCGGTTCGTTCGTTACTGTGCGGTAGCCATAGGCCACGGGCTCAATCACCACCTGGTCCAGCCCTTCGTTGAAGGCGAACATCTGGCGGTTGAAAACCTCGTACGGATCAGGGTTTTCCGCCGTGACGCTGGCGCAGCCGGCCGTGAACAACGCCGAGAAGGCGGCGGCGCTGCAGGACAGTCGAAAGTGGACTGGGTTCATGTCGATACGTTCTCACACCGCTCGGCGGATATGTGGCCGGTTTACGTAGGGATCAACCTCTCCTAACGGCGCCTCCGAAGGCAATCCTGATCACAACGAGCATGAGCCGGGCCAGGAAGCGCTGCGGCGGGAGCTTGAGTTCATATAAGGATATGTTTATATCGTTATATGTATTCAGTGAGTCTGGCACACCTCGTTACCCAACTCCGCGCCGCCGGTGAGATCACCCGGGCCCGGATTCTCGCCCTGCTCGCGCATGGCGAGTTGTCCGTGGGCGAGCTTGCACAGGTCCTCAACCAGAGCCAGCCGAGACTTTCGCGTCATCTGAAATTCCTGACGGGCGCAGGCCTTGTCGAGCGGTTGCCCGAAGGCGCCTGGGTGTTCTACCGCCTGCCGTCCGAGGGGGGCGCGCGGGCGCTGGTCGATACGCTGATCGCCTCTGTCGATGCGAACGACCCGGAATTGAAGCGCGATATGGATCGTCTGCGTGATGTGAAGGGTGAGCGGGCGGAGGCGGCGGGCCAGTACTTCGCGCGCGTGGCGGACGAGTGGGACCGGTTGCGCGCGTTGCATTATGCCGAAGCCGACATCGAGAACGCCGTGCTTGCGGCGGCAGGGCCGGGGCCGTTCGATCTGGTGGTGGATTTCGGCACCGGCACGGGGCGCATGCTGACCCTTTTTGCTGGCATGGCGCGGCGGGTGGAGGGGATCGACCTTTCGCACCAGATGCTCACGGTCGCGCGTAGCAAGCTGCAGGAGGCTGGCGCGGCGAATGCCTCGGTTCGTCACGGTGATGCGACATCATCGCCCTACGGCGACAGCTCGGCGAGCCTGGTGATCATCCATCAGGTGCTTCACTTCCTTGATGATCCTGGCCGTGCACTTATCGAGGCCGCGCGTGTGCTGGCGCCCGGCGGAAGGCTGATCGTCGTCGAGTTTGCGCCTCACACGCTGGAACATCTGCGCGCTGAACATGCGCATCGCCATCTGGGCGTGAGCGAGACCGACATGGCGCGCTGGGCTGATCGCGCTGGTTTGACTGTCAGGGCTGCAAGGACTTTCCGCGCTCCGGACGGCGAAAAGGGAATCTCCGTGATGGTCTGGTCGGCCGATAGTCAGAAAGCAGCGCATGTTTCGCCAGGCAACTTGGCATCGCCGGGCAAGAGGTCCGCAGCATGAAGATACCGACAGTTTCGTTCGAATTCTTTCCGCCCAAGAACGCGGAAATGGAAAGCAAGCTCTGGGATTCGGTGAAGCGGCTGGAGCCGCTTGCGCCATCCTATGTGTCGGTGACGTATGGCGCTGGCGGATCCACGCGCGAGCGGACGCACGGCATCGTCAAGAAGATGGCCGAGGAGACGTCGCTGAAGCCAGCGGGACATATCACCTGCGTTGCGGCGACGAAGGACGAGATCGACCAGGTCTTGCGCGACTATTGGGACGCTGGCGTGAAGCGCGTCGTGGCGCTGCGCGGCGATCCGACAGCCGGGATCGGCACGCGCTATGAGCCGCATCCGGGCGGCTATGCCTACGCCAACGACCTGATCGCGGGGGCGCGGAAGATTGCAGACTTCGACATTTCCGTGGGCTGCTATCCGGAAGTGCATCCGGAAGCGCCGTCGTTGAAAGCGGAGATCGACAACCTCAAGCGCAAGTTCGATGCGGGCGCGACGCGGGCGATCACGCAGTTCTTCTTCTACCCGGATGTATATTTCAAGTTTCTCGACCAGGCGCGGTCGGCAGGCATCACCCAGCCAGTCGTGCCGGGCATCATGCTGCAGTCCAACTTCAGGGGCTTGAAGCGGATGGCGGATTTGTGCGGCACGGCGATACCGACGCGGATCGCTGATCTCTATGAGGGGCTGGATGGCGACGCGGAGACGCGCGATCTCGTGACGGCGCATGTCGCAGCTGAGCTGTGCCACCGGCTCGCGGAGCAGGGCGTCGACCATTTCCATTTCTACACGATGAACCGTGCGGGCCTGTCGCTGTCGACGTGCCGCCTGCTGGGCATCAAACCTGAGGTGAAAGCGTGAGTGATCCCGCGATCCGCATTGCGTTGGTGACCTTGGGCGTCGAGGATCTTGCGCGCGCGTCCGCCTTCTATGAAGCGATGGGCCTGAAGCGGTCGCGCGCCTCGCAGGCGACGATCCATTTCTACGATATGGATGGCGTGGTGCTCGCGCTGTTCCCGAACGACATGCTGGCCGAGGATGCAGGCGTGCCGGGCGAGGCGCATGGCTTTCGCCGTGCGACGCTCGCGTGGAATGTGCCGGATGCAGCTGAGGTCGATTCGGGCTTTGCGCGCGTGATGGCTGCGGGCGCTGTCAGCCTGAAGCTGCCCTACAAGACTTCCTGGGGCGGTTATGTCGGCCATTTTGCCGACACCGAGGGGCATCTCTGGGAGATCGCGCACAATCCCTTCTTCCCGCTCCACGCCAATGGCGCGGTGTCGGTTCCGCCCCCTCGCGAAGGAGCCAAGCAATGACCCGGCAGGAACGCATCGCGAAGCTGAAGCAGACCGCGAAAGAGCGCGTCCTGATCCTTGATGGATCGTGGGGCGTGATGTTCCAGAAGATGGGGCTGCAGGAGAGCGACTATCGCGGAACACGCTTTGCGACGCACGCCGGGCAGATGAAGGGCAACAACGACATCCTTTGCCTGACGCGGCCCGATCTCGTAGCGAAGCTGCACGAGATGTATTTCGACGCCGGCGCCGACATCTCTGAGACCAACACCTTCTCCGCGACAACGATCGCGCAGGATGACTACAAGCTCGATGCAAGGGCGGTGTGGGACATCAACTATGAAGGCGCGCGGATCGGGCGTGAGGTGGCTGATGCGTTCACCGCTAAACAGCCGGACAAGCCGCGCTTCCTCGCAGGTTCGATGGGGCCGCTGAACAAGATGCTGTCCATGTCGTCGGACGTGAACGATCCGGGCGCGCGCCTGGTGGATTTCGATGAGGTCTACCACGCCTACCGCGAGCAGGTGAAAGCGCTGAACGAGGGCGGGGTCGACCTTTACCTGGTCGAGACGATCACTGACACGCTGAACTGCAAGGCTGCGATCAAGGCGATCATGGATCTGGAGGCTGAGGGTCTCGAAAAGCTGCCTATCTGGATTTCCGGGACGATCACGGACCGTTCGGGTCGCACGCTGTCAGGCCAGACGACTGAGGCGTTCTGGAATTCGGTGAAGCATGCAAAGCCGTTTGCGGTGGGCTTCAACTGTGCGCTGGGTGCAGACCTGATGCGGCCGTTCATCGCCGAGATGGCGCGTGTGGCCGATACGCTGGTCGCCGCCTATCCGAACGCGGGCCTGCCCAACGAGATGGGGCAGTATGACGAGCAGCCGCATGAGACGGCGCACGCTGTGGAAGCGTGGGCGAAGGAGGGGCTGGTCAACATTCTCGGCGGTTGTTGCGGCACGACGCCGGATCACATCAGGCATGTGGCGGAGTCGGTTAAGGGTATCGTTCCGCGCAAGCCACCTGAGCGCGCGAAGGCGTTGCGGCTGGCTGGCCTTGAGCCGTTCGAGCTGGCTTGATGGCAGAGTTTTACGACGCACTGAGCGACAAGCAGGTTGCCTTTATCAAGCCGCAGAAGATGTTCTTCGTCGCCACTGCGCCACGGTCCGATGCAGAGCGCGTGAACCTTTCGCCAAAGGGCTGTGACAGTTTCCGCGTCATCGGCCCCAACCGTGTGGCCTATGCCGATCTTGGCGGGTCAGGTGCGGCGACGCTGGCGCACGTTCGGAAGAACGGGCGGATCACCTTCATGTTCTGCGCTCATGAGGGTGCGCCCAACAGCATGCGGCCGTATGGGCGGGGACAGGTGATGCAGTTCAACAAGCCGGTCTTTGCTGACGAGATCGAGCAGATCCCGTCCGGCCATGAACGCGCGCGCGACATCATCTTTGCTGACATCACGGCTGTGCAGGACAGCTGTGGCTGGGCTGTGCCATTCATGAAGCACAAGGGCGAGCGGGATCAGTTGCGCCGGTATATCGATCACATGGAGCCGGACGCTTGGCATGAGGGCCGGCTGAGGAAGAACGCGCAGAGCATTGATGGCCTGCCGGCGCCGCGCCGGTCGGAGGTTGCAGAATGAGGAGCGCGTTGGCGGCAATGCTGATGCTCGGTCTCAGCGGTTGTGTGATCGCTGACGTGAGCGAGATCTCGCATAACGTGACGCCTGGCGCGATCCAGCGGCAGTATGCGTCGCCGACAGCATTCTATGCCAAACACATCGTCATTCCGCCGGGCTACGCGACCATCCGCCTGCCGGGGATCATTCCTGATGAAGCCGCTCTTGCAGACGATACGGAAGCACAGGCCGAGAGCGTGTTCCGCAAGATCGCGGCGTCGCTGAAGGAAGCGGGCGCGGCTGAGAGCGATGTCGTTGCGATGACTGTCTACCTCGCAGCGCCGACGCCGGGCGGGAACATGGATTTCGATGGCATGATGCGGGCCTATGGCCGCCATTATGGCAGCGATGCACAGCCTAATCGACCTGTGCGCTCGACGGTGCAGG
Organism: uncultured Alphaproteobacteria bacterium; assembly: GCA_903842595.1. Classification (GTDB taxonomy): domain Bacteria; phylum Pseudomonadota; class Alphaproteobacteria; order Caulobacterales; family Hyphomonadaceae; genus UBA7672. The sequence continues at coordinate 948 of CAIMMO010000144.1, read as the reverse complement.
TCGCGGGACTTGTACGACCGGGCATACTGGTCGAGATCGAAGTCACGGCCGCCGTGCCGGCTCCTCACTAGCGTATTGCGAACAGCATCACATGACCCAGTCTACCGCCAACTTCATCAATATCGGCGAGCGCACGAACGTCACCGGATCGGCGGCGTTCAAGAAGCTGATTGTCGATGGCAAATATGCCGAGGCGGTCGATGTCGCGCGCCAGCAGGTGCAGAACGGCGCTCAGATCATCGACGTCAACATGGACGAGGGACTGCTGGATTCGAAAGCGGCCATGCGCACCTTTCTGCGCCTGATCGCAGCGGAACCTGACATCGCCAAGGTTCCGATCATGGTCGACTCGTCCAAATGGGACGTAATCGAGGAGGGGCTGAAGAACGTCCAGGGCAAGGCGATCGTGAACTCGATCTCGATGAAGGAGGGCGAGAAACAGTTCCTGGACCAGGCGCGCCAGGCGCTGACCTATGGCGCTGCAGTGGTCGTCATGGCGTTTGACGAGAAAGGGCAGGCGGAGACAGCGCAGCGCAAGTACGAGATCTCGAAGCGCGCCTACGATCTGCTGGTCGGCATTGGCTTTCCGCCGGAAGACATCATCTTCGACCCGAACATTTTCGCCGTCGCGACCGGGATTGAGGAGCACAACAACTACGCCGTCGATTTCTTCGAGGGCGTGAGGATGATCAAGCAGAACCTGCCTTACGCGCGCACGTCGGGCGGTTTGTCTAACGTATCGTTCTCGTTCCGCGGCAACGAGCCGGTGCGGCGGGCGATGCACTCTGTCTTTCTCTATCACGCAATCACGCTCGGCTTCGACAAGGCGATCGTGAATGCTGGGCAGCTCGACATCTACGACAACATCGACCCGGAACTGCGCGAGCGGGTCGAGGATGTGATCCTCAACCGCCGCAATGATGCGACGGATCGGCTGCTGGAGATTGC
>CAIMMO010000143.1 GCA_903842595.1 uncultured Alphaproteobacteria bacterium | reverse complement strand
TTGCAGCGCTCAGACAGCGCCCAGGCCAGGTTATGCGCGATCGTCGATGCGCCCACGCCGCCCTTGACGCCCGTGACAGCGACCGACTTGCCCGTGAAAGGCGCTTCCGGATCGGCGAACAGCGTCGCGATCGAACGGATCATGTGCACCGGGTCGATCGGCGCAACAAGGTATTCCGACACGCCGCGACGCATCAGCTCGCGATAGAGCCGGATGTCGTTGGTCTGTCCAAGCACCACAACGCGGATGTTCTCGTCGCAATACTCGGCCAGGGAATCCAGATCGGCGAGCAGCTGGCGCGGATCGCCAGCGCCCTCGATGACCAGCAGGTTCGGCGTCGTCTCGTTGACATAGTACTGGATCGCCGCCGCAACGCCGCCCTCATGGACTTCCATGGTGACGTTCTTCATGCGGCGATCCTGCATGATCGTCCGCATCAGGGTCAGCGAGGAGGTGCGGTTACAGAAGGCGTGAACGACGATGCGCGGAATCGTGCGGTCGCCGCCGTCATGGCCGGCGCCGAACGCGTAGTCATAGCCGAGGCCCTGCCCCGCCACGTCGTCCGCGACCGGCTCTGCCTCGTGCGCCGTCATCGGCGGCAGATCTTCGACCGGTGGTTGCGACGGCTTGGGCTGGAGCCAGGGTTGCGCGCCGGCCTGCGGCGGCGGCGGCATGTCGTCGAATTCCGCAGTGTCGTGCTCGTCGCGCTCATCGTCGTCGGAGCCGATCGATCCATCGTGCTGTTCGAGCAAGGCCGGCGCGGGCGCTGCCTCCTGCGGAGCAACGAACCCACCTTCCTCCTCGATCGGATAGGCTTCGTCGAACTCCGTCATCTCTTCTTCGCCGCCGCGCAAGGCCGCCGCGAAGGACGCGCCGAGCGGCGCATCCATGTCGAGGTCGAAATCGTGGACGAGTTCGTCCAGATCGCCGTCGTCATACTTGTCCCGAGGTCCGCTCATGTCCGCTGCCCCTACTCGACGACGCCGCTGATAGCGCCGCTGGCGTCATTGTTGCGCGCGGACGATGTCTTTTCGCCCTGGCGATACTTGCTGAACATGATGCCCCTGCGCGTGATGTCGGCCGGATCCATCGGCTGATCGCCCACGAGATCGGATGGATTGGCGATCATCGCTGCAAGGTTCACCGCCACCGCGCAGCCGAGCGACGGCAGCGCCGCGTTCGAAGATGTCTCGGTGAAGTCCCAGTGGGAGATGTCCGGGCAGTTCGGCACCACAGCGTCATAGGTCCGATAGCTGATGATCAGCGGCGCAGACCTGGCGCCCGTTCCGTCATACGTGCCCTCGGCGATCATGCCCTGGTCGACCCCCTCGGCCAGCATCATGGCGCGCGCATCGGCGGCAGCGCGCAGGGCGGAGATGTCGTCCGGGCCGTTGGAAGGCCGCGAGATGATCACCGCGCCATGGCCTTCCTGCTGGTACGCCATCGCGAAGCCACGAACGGCGTCACGCTCGCGCGTGCCGAGCTTCTCGCCCGCCACGACCGTGCCGATCTTCAGTTCCGCCGTCGTCTCCTGCGCCACGATCTGGGTGTGCATGCGGTTCGACCAGGCGATCTGCTCCTGCGTCTGCATGCAGCCGCCCAGCGCGATCAGGGGGAGGCTTGCGAGTGCAATATGAAGGCGGTTTGCCATCTCTGCTATCCCTCAGTCGATGATGAAGCCGCTGGCGCCAGATGGCGCAGGCGACCGTGCCGCAGCCGAACCCGGCGCGGCGTAGACGTCGTTGAGCTTGCCGAACAGGACGGTGCGCGCGTCGGTCGCCGTCACATAGCCACGGTCCGGATCCCGGAAGCCCTGCGGGTCTGTCGGATCGACCAGATACGGTGTCACGATCACGACCAGTTCGGTCTCGTCATTCTGGAAGTCGCGGCTGCGGAACAACGCGCTCAGCACCGGCACGTCCTTCACGCCCGGAATGCTGTCGAGATTCTGCTTGGTCGATTCCTGGATCAGGCCGGCGATAACGAGACTTCCGCCGGAGGGGATCTCCACCGTGGTTTCGGCGCGCCGTACTTTCAGTGCCGGGATGGTGATCGTCTGTGCCGCGATCGGCTGGCCCGTCGTGGGGTCGATCACCACGCCCGATGCCGACTGGAAGCCGCCCTGCGTGGAGATTTCCGACACCTCGACCGACAGCTGCAGCGAGATCCGGCCCTCCGACATCACCACTGGCGTATAGCCAAGGCCCACGCCGTAGGGCTTGAACTCGATCGAGATCTTGCCGTCGTCCTGCGCCACCGGCACAGGGAATTCACCGCCGACAAGGAACTTGCCCGCCTCGCCGGAGATCGCCGCAAGGTTCGGCTCGGCCAGCGTACGCACAAGGCCCACGCGTTCCAGCGCATTGACCTTCGCACCGACCGTGCTCTGCGGTACGCCGTTGACGGAGTTCTTAAAGCCAAGATTGGCGACGAGGCCGCCCAGCGCCGTGCCCGCGATCGGGAAGGCGTTAGAGGCGCCGATCGACACCGTGTTGTCGAAGGCCGAACCCGTGATCTGGCCGAAGCCGATCGAACCCGTGAGGTTGATGCCCATCTGCTTGATGACTGAACGCTGCATCTCGACGACGCGCACTTTCAGCGTCACCTGGTCCTTGCCATCGATCGCCATCATGTTGAGCACGCTGGCGTCGTCCTTGGCGTAGGCGCGCGCAAGCTGCATGACGCGGTCCGCGCCCGCGAGGTTCGGCACCGATCCGGCGAGGATCACGCGGCCATTCACCGACTCGACCTGCACCTTGGAGCCCGGCACGTGCCGCTTGATCAGGCCGCGTAGCTGGTCCATGCCCGCGACGCCATCCGTCACCGAGATTTCCAGCGTCTTGATGCGACGGCCTGTGCGGTCAAGAAAAACGATATTGCTCTCGCCCGGCGACACGCCTTGCACCGCCACGCGGCGGCGGTCGCGCGCGACGATGTTGGCGATCTTCTCGTTGGCGATGATGACGTCGTCGATGTCGACATCGAACTCGATCATGTAGCTCTTGTTGACAGTGAGCGTCAGCGTCTCGGTCGATTCCGGAGCCGTAGCTTCGGGCATCGTCATCCGCTGCGCCGGTTGCTGGGGAGCCAGGCGCTGCTGGCCAGCAAGTTCGCCGGGAGGCTGAGCAAATGATGTGCCTGTGAGGGCGAGAGCGGCCGCCAGGCTTGCAAGGACGAAGTTGCGGTTGGCTGACATGGGTAACCTCAACCTGCGGTCGCCGAAGACACGGTTTCAGTGCCATAGCGATAGATGCGCACGCTCTCGGCGTCCTGGGAGACGCCGTCACGATAGGCCTTGCCGGCGCCCGTGGCGCCCTGCGGCGCCGACAGGTCTGCGATTGAGCGCAGCGTCAGCGAGATGTCGCCCGCCTTGCGGGCCGTGTTCACCAGCGTTGCGTCACGCTCGGTGAGCTCAAGCGTCGCGCGCGAACCGGCAATGACAGCGCCCTGCCCGGTTCGGACTTCTTCGTCGCCTCCTTCGACCGGCGGCGTGCCATACACGTGGTCGATCGCCAGCACGCGGATATTCGCGAGGATAAGGTCGGAGCGGATGCCGGCCATCGGGTTGGCCTGGGCGTTGGCGTTCTCGACTCCGCGCGTCAGGATCACATCGACGCGATCGTTCGGCTGGATGAAGCCGCCAGCCGCTGTCTCGGTCTCGATCTCGATCGACACGGCGCGCATGCCGGGCGTCAGCATCACGGACATGAAGCCCGCCGTGCCCGGGTGCTGCAGCTTGGTCTTGGTTACAGGCTCGCCCGCAACGATGTCGAAGCGCGCCACGGCGCCGACCATCTTCTCGAGCGCTTCTGCCTCTTTTTCCTGGTCGATGAAGCTGTCCATCTGCGCATCGGCTGGCCAGCCCTGCCACTTCAGGTCGTCAAGCGACACAAACTTGCCGGCAGGAATGGTCTTGCTGGCGACAAGGATCTGCTTGAGGGGAATCTCGACAGCTACGGGCGCGGGCGCCGCAGCGATGTCTGCGGCTGCAACGGCCGGCGCTGGCGCCTGCATCGAGCGGACGAGGAACACGGCGCCAATGGCCGCGCCTGCTGCAATTACCAGAATTATCAGTCGCACGGGCGACATGAAGACCCTCCGCAAGTCCCCAACAGGCCTGAAAGGGGCCTATCCGAAGCTCGACACTTTCATGAGGGCTCTAAGGGAGGGTTAAGACGTCGGCCGAGGGGTCATTAACGAAACGGCAGCAGGTTTAACCATTCGCTGTTTTTGCTGGCTTCTGATGGTTTCCCACTGGTTACCAGACCCCAATTACACCGACAGGGTCGCAAGCCCCACCGCCAGCACGGGCGAAGCCGGCGCGGCAAGCAAGGCCCCCGCCGCGATCGCCACCGCATAGGGCGCGCCCTCTTCCGGCGACAGAAGGCGCGCAAGCCATGCCTTCGTCGTCTGGATATTCATCCGGCGCAGCATGATCAGCAGTCCCGCGAGAAGGCCGCCGGCAATCGCCATGCCCATGACGAAAGGCGCGCTGCCCGCGAGCCCGGTCCATAGCGAGGCGGCCGCAATCACCTTCGCGTCCCCGCCACCGAACACGTTGAGATAGAAAAGCACAGCACAGACGATAAGTACGGCTGCGCCGAACAACAGATGCCAGCCGATTTCCTCTAGGCTCAGTCCGGCGGTCAGCGCTGCGGGAATGAACGTTACGGCCAGCACAATCGACACCCAGTTCGGGATCGTCATCGTCGAGACGTCATGCCAGGCGGCGTAGATCAGCAGCAGCGGGAACGCCAGGCAGAGCAAGGACGTGATCATCGAGTAGCCACCACCCATCAGTGTTCTTATTCAAGCAACCTGACAGATTTCGCTGAAGGAATTCTTGACCAACGTAGTATTCGCAAAAGAAAGAAGCCGCGAACCAAGGGTCCGCGGCTTCCAATATCTACGACAGCCTGTTGGCCGGCGCCGAATTACGAGGCGACCATCTCGGCCGAGACCGAGTTGAACGTGTTGTTTGCGTTCTCGCCGAGCGTGGTGACGCCGCCGATGACGGCAACGGCGATGAGCGCAGCAATCAGGCCGTACTCGATCGCGGTCGCGCCGGATTTGTTTTTGAGGAACTTGATCACGTTTTTCATAGTGCTTCTCCGCTATGCATGGCTTCTGTTTTCCCACAGCGAATTACCATCACCCGCAGTAGGTATGGTCAGCTCTACATGAGCTCCATTGACATCCCGTAAAACACACAAGCCACTTGCATGTATTCGTTTTCACTTATGCTTAACTACGATTGTTGAGAACTCGTTCAATACTTTGAACGCTTCGCTAACCAGCACCCTCGCCCGCCCTCTCGCGGACTCAAAGGAATCGCGCGCGCGAGTCTTGTGCATGCGCAGCGTGCTTCGCGCCGAGAGGCTTAGCCATTGATTCAGGACTGGCGCCTATCGTTGGCCGCGCCGCCTTGGGGAGTCCCGCCATGACCACGAAGTTTTTCGCCGCCCTCGCGCTCGCCCTCGCGCTTGCGCCGGCAGCATTGGCCGACCCCTTCTCGGTGAAGGTCGACCAGACGGTCACGCTCAAGATCGCGGGTGCAGCCAACTCTGTCATCATCGGCAACGCCACCGTCGCGGACGTCTCCGTCCACGACGCCCGCACGCTGCTGGTCACCGGCAAGGCCTTCGGCACGACCAACCTCACCATCCTCGATCGCGGCGGCAACACGATCTACACCAACCAGATCGTCGTCGGCGGCGAGAACGCAGACGGCCTCACCATCATCCGCGGCCAGGGCGCCTATTCTTACTCCTGCGTCGACAAGTGCCGCGCCACACCGATGGTCGGCGACGCCCCCGAGCACTTCAGCAGCACGATGTCCACGATCACCGGCAAGAACAGGACGGCCAAGGGCGAGTAGCGCTCAAGGTCCCCGGCATCGGGGCTGATATCCTTCGTACAACAAGGACAATCAGATCGGCGTGCAGCGCACGCCAGCGCGGCAAGCCTAATGCCCGCCAGGTCCTGCCGCCGCCAGCGTCCCCCGGTCGCCGGTCGTCGGCTTCAGCAGGAACATCAGCCCCAGGCCAATCGCCAGCAGCAGCAGCACCGGCGAGAAACCGATGCGCTGATCATTGAAAGCCCGTGTCGCCCAGCTCGTGAGGAATGGTCCAAGCCAGACCGTCGCCGTGCTAGAGATCGCAAACAGCCCGTAGAACTCCGCCACCCGATCCTTCGGCGCCAGCACAACGATCATATAGCGGCTCGTCGAGATGTTCGCCGCCGCCAGCATCGCCACGACAGCAATCATCGCGAGATAGAACACGTCCGCCAGCGTGTCGAACACGCCGGCGCCATGCACAATCTGCGAGGCCGGCATCAGGCCATACAGGATCGACTGCTGCGTCGTCCCCAATGCGATCGCCATCGTGATGACCAGCAGTGCGAGCTGGATCATGATCGATTTGCGCGGTCCGTACGCCCTGTCCATGACGCCGGCGAGCCACAGCCCGCCAATCGTCGCGAACACTGACGCCCAAATGCCGTAGAGCACGTTCTCGACAAAGCCCCAGCCCAGCACGCCCGACGACAACACGCCGCCCAACGCCAGCAGCGCGATGATCCCGTCCTTGAAGATCAGGCAGGCCAGCAGGTATTTCATTGTCTCGGGGAACTGCCGGAACAGACCCTTGAAATAGCCAATCACGCCCGTGGCGGCGGCCAGCGGATTGAGCTTTCCGTCCTTCGAGAAAATCTGCCGCGCAGCTTCTGTCCACGTCCCGCCCGGCGGCGAGCCGTCCGGCACGTAGATGAAGAACGGTATGACGAACACCAGCAGCCACAGCGCCACGAACGGTCCTGCCCCGCGCTGCAGGACATAGCCCGACTCCGCGCTGCCAAGCGCTGGCAAGGCAAGGCCGACCACAGCCAAACCGCCCAGCGCGATTGCCGACGAGAACTGCCCCAGCCCGATCCCTGCGCCCGAAATCTGAGACAGCGCTTCAGGCCGCCCCGACCCGCGCAGCATCGCATTATGCATCATTTCCGAATACGAATAGCCAACGAACCCCAGCACCAGAAACATCATCGTGCCGTAAAGGCCGAGCCCGCCCGCAGGCGGCAGAAACACGCCCGCCGCATCCACGCTGCCCGGCGTCGAGAACCACAGCGACAGGCCGCTGACCACCAGCATGCCGATGAACAGCGCCATCACGGGCTTGCGCCGCCCGCCCTTGTCCATCATCGCGCCGAGCAAAGGCGCCGTCAGCGCGCCGATCACCCCGGCCCACCCCGTCGCATCCGCCACGGTCGCCTGACCGATCACCGGGTCGCCTACGATGTATTGCGCAAAATACGGAGGGAACACGTACGTCACGATCAGCATGAAGTACGGATTGCGTGCGAACTCGAACACAGCCCACGACAGGCCAGCCGGCCGCATCACGCCGCCGACGCGGCTGTTGGCAGGTCCAGCGCCCGAAGCATCCGCCTGGGGGGCGTCCGTCATGACTTGTCCTCAACCGGCGAAAGCCGGGGGCATCGTTGCATACTGATTGACTCGGAAGCGCGTGTCGATTCCACAAGCGACGTGCCCCAGATTCGGGCGTCGGGGGAACCCCTGAGTGTTGTTTCCGCAGCGACACACCCCGCGCCCAATCGTAGCGGGCGTCAAACGCCAGCCGCTACCGGAACGGCGGCTCATAGAACGAGCGCAGCTTGCGCGAGTGCAGCGCGCTGCCCCCTTCCCGCGCCAGGCTTTCCAGCGTCTCGATGCCGATCCGGATGTGCTCGCCGATCGCTCGCTCGTAGAAGCGGTTGGCTGCCCCCGCGAGCTTGATCTCGCCATGCAGCGGCTTGTCAGACACGCACAGCAGCACACCATACGGCACGCGCATGCGATAACCATTGGCCGCAATCGTTGCGCTTTCCATGTCGATGGCGATGGCGCGCGACTTGTTGAACCGCTTGGAACTGTCGGTGAAGCGAAGCTCCCAGTTGCGATCGTCCGTGGTCACGACAGTTCCCGTCCGCAACCGGCTCTTCAACTGGTCGCCGGTCTCCCCCGTCACCTTCTCCGCCGCATCCTGCAGCGCGACCTGCACCTCCGCGATGGGCGGCACCGGAATGTCGCGCGGCAACACCGAGTCCAGCACGTGGTCGTCACGCAGATACGCGTGCGCAAGCACATAGTCACCGATGCGCTGCGAATGCCGCAGCCCACCGCAATGCCCGACCATGATCCAGCATTCCGGTCTCAGAACAGCAAGGTGATCCGTGATCGTCTTCGCGTTGGACGGGCCGACGCCGATATTCACCAGTGTGATCCCCGAGCGATCATCCGCCATCAGGTGATAGGCCGGCATCTGGTGACGCCGCCACGGTCCGTCATTGACCTTCGCCGCGGCGTCCTTCGTCTTGGCGTCCACGACAATGCCGCCCGGCGCCGAAAGCTTCTTGTACGGCCCCGGTTGCTTCAGCCGCTCGATCGACCACTCGACGAAGTGATCGACATAACGATGATAGTTCGTGAACAGGATGTAGCGCTGCACATGCTCGAACGGCGTGCCAGTATAGTGCTTCAGCCGCTGCAGCGAAAAGTCGATCCGCCCCGCGTCGAACAACGCCAGCGGCCGCATCCCGTCCGTGTTGAAGAACCCACCATCCTGGATCTCGGCGTCGATCACCTCGTCGCCAATCAGGTCCAGCCGCGGCGTCGGAAACCAGCGCGCAAACTCCGCCGGCGGCAAAGCCTCGGCGTCTATGTTCGAGGCATGCTCGAGCACATAAGGATAGGGAATCTCCGACTTCGACACGACAACATCGAGCGTCACATCGAAGTCCGCCGTGATCTGCTCGAGCTGCTCGAGAAAATAGTTCCGGAAAAACGCCGGCTGCGTGATCGTGCTGACATACAGCCCAGCCTCCGACAGCTTGGCGAAGGCTCGCGACAGCGGCGGGATCGGTCCATCAGGATGATAGGTCAGGCGCAATTCCGGATAGCAGAAATCCCCGCGCGTCCGCGCCTGCGGATCGGGTGTCTCGCCCCGCAGCACGAACGCCTCGAGCGCCGCGCGCAGCCTGGACACGGCGGCTGCATGCAGCTCCGTCGCCTTGTCGATCGCCTCTGTCGGTGAAAGTCCCTTGCCCGTCATCCGGGATGCCTAAAGCCGGGCCCGCGGTCAGTCAACGGACTGCGGCCCACGACGCAACGCTTACCCCCGGGCCAGCACAACCACGGCGTCAGTTTCCGCGTAGGTCCGCGACACATGCCGCGCCGGGTTCACGACCACCCCAGCCTTGCGGCGATCCCCGCCCTTCTCAAGCGCGACCCGGTGGCCGAACGCGACCTCACCCCGGCGCCGCGCCGCCTCGATGATACTGTAGAAGTTCACCGGCCGGTCGATGGCCACATAGTCCGTCACGGGCCGCACGTAGACTTCCGATCCCTCCTCATCGAGCAGGTCGGCGAAGATGGCGGCGATGTACCGGTTCTCCGACGCCTGCGCGAGCATCAGCGACACCAGCTGGTTGCTCACCACGAAATCGTCGGCATGGGTCACCTCGGCGAGGGCCCGGTTGCGCGCATCCAGCATCTCGCTAACCACACTGACGGTCCGACCCGCCGCCTCTGACAGTCGCCTGAGCTGCAGCAGCGTCACCAGCGTCCGCGTGTCCGCCGACTGGGGCGGCATGTTGTCCGTGTAGCCAAGCACGATGATGTTGTCGAAGGATGTCACGTCCAGCGGCTTCAGCGTCGCCTCGCGCGTCGTGTCCTGCACGACGTAGCTGACGGCAAGGTCTGCAAACGCCCCGTCGAGCCGCGCCGCCTCCTCTGAGAACTGAGGCGCATCCGCAACGATGACAAGCGACGACCCAGGTCGCATGTAGCGCGCCAGCTCGTGCGTAATCGTCGGCCCGCGTCTGTTCCAACCCAGCATCAGCACCCGCTTGGGCAATGCCGGCGCCGCCTGCTGGGTGCGGATTGCCGCCGCATCCACTTCGTTGCGCCCACCCTTTCTGATGCGGATGCCATAATGGTTCCTTGCAACCACCACGGCCTTGTCGGCAGCGCTGATCACCCGCTCCATGGGCGGATTGAGCTGCACGGAGTCGTCATCCGCAAGCCCCAGCAGCGCGCCTTCCTCGAACACGCCCAGCGCCTCGCCGAAAGTGAGCCCCTCCAGCCCGTCCACCTTCTGCGTGTAGATTTCCTCGCCCTCGAAACTCAGCAACTCGGCGAACACGCCCGAGAGACCGGGCTGCCGGGTCGACTGCACGAGAATTCGTGAGATGAGGTCGTCCGCCAGCACCACCTGCACGTTGGCCCCACCGACCGCGCGCGCCAGCTCGATGTTCCGCGCCTCGCGGATTTCAGCCACCAGCTGCAACGGCTGCGCGCCGCGTTCGGGCCCGTTGGTCACGGCGAGGATGGTCTTGATCACCTGCGCGTCGGGATCCTCGCTGTCCGGGGCCAGCACGATGATCGACTTCGCAGCCCCGGGATTGATGATCGACAGGTCATTGAGGTCGCACGGGTCCCCGCTCCGGCAGATCACCTCCACGCCCTTCAGTTTCGGGGCCTTCTTGGCGATCTCGTCTTCCATCTCGACCTTGTCACGGTCAGCGAGGATCGCGATCCGCGCGGTCGTCCCGTCCGTGCTGGCAAGCGAAAGCTCCGACAGGATGTCGACCATCGACGGCGACCAGTTGAGGATCACCGTGTGGCCGGACTCCAGTACGCGCGAGCGCCCCTTGCGCAGCTCGGCGATCTTCGCCTCGAGCCCGCTGGAAAGAACGCCGATCAAGGCCGAGAAGACGAAGATACCCGCAATCGTCACCACCAGCATCACGATGCGGTACGGCCAACCATTGTCGCCGCCGACCGTGCCGCTATCGAGCGTCCGCATCAGCGATTCCCAGCCCGTCTCGATGAAGTCGTGCGGCCGCTGCTCGCCCTCCGGCGCAATGCCCACGATCACGATGAACAGGCTCGCCGCCACGATGATCGCCAGCGACAACGCCGCCAACCACCCGATCAGCGCCACCGTCCCCGCCGACATGCTCTTGTCGAACAGATATTTCGCGCGCTCAGCCAAGCGCGGCTTCTGGTGCCGTCCCTCGTCCATCCCGAATCCTCACGCGATGCCACGACTGTCCACAGCGCGGCAGCGAGCACAAGCGCACCTGTGCCGCAAGCAATTGCAATCTTGGAGAAGGAGAGCGCAACGACGACCGGCCAGGCGCGCCGGCGTAGCCTAAGCCTTGGGCCCGAACGATCCGACCAGCCGGTCGAAAAGCTTCAGCGCCACTTCCGGCTTGCGCGCGATCAGCAGTCCGACGCTGGAGATCAGCGCGATGGAGGCGATCGGCTTTTCCATCACGATGCGCTTCACGACTTCGACAGGAAGCTCCATCAGCCCGAGCACCATCCCCACGGGATCGGCGTCCGACATCTGTTCTTCCGGCTCGGGCTCCGGCTTCTTTTTCTTGGCCGTCCCGATCCACAGCGCGATGGCCGCGATCGCGAGCACGCCGACACCCGTGACGGCCAGCGCCCCCGGCCACGGCATCCACAGCGACAGCTGCCAGGCCGCCGCCACGGCCAGCACCGCAACCCCGACGATGGCCATGACGAATCCGACGACCGCGGCGATCGCCAGATCCATTGCGCGGCCGAAGAATGCGTTGAACACGTGTGCGCCCCCGGGGCCTTCCCTAGCTGCGGCGCGACATCGCGGCGAGCACATAGCCAGCCGCGAGCGCGATGCCGACCGCGGCCAGCGGATGTTCGCGCACCTTTTCGGCCACGGCCTCACGATACTCGACAGCCTTCTCACCGGCGTCTTCGGCCAGCGCGCGGCTCTTCTCGCCGGCGACCTTGGCCTGCGAGGCGGCGAATGCGCCGGTGTCCCTGATCAGCGTGGCGAGATCCTCGCGCAGCGCCTTCATGTCGCTTTTCAGCGTGTCAAAATCTGTCTTGCCGGGCGTTCCGTTACCGGTGCTGGATGGTGTGGACATCGGGCTGTTCCTGCTCAGGATTTCGGCGCTCTTACTAGCGCCCCGCGCTTCATATAGGGTTCAAGCCGCCCGTAAGTATGGCGACGCCCGTTAATCTGTCAGAACCATGCATGTTCCAAGCCGCCCAGCAAGTTCGCGCACTGGGCGAGGCAGGATGGTTAAGCCCGCGCTGCCCCCACCGGCCCTCCCCACGAGTGGGGAGCGACCCTGCAACGCAAATTTACCTTGACTTGAAGGACAGTGATGCGGCGCGATTCCTCCCCGTTCATGGGAAGGACAGGAGGGGGTCGCTCTCCCCGCCCACAAACCCAACCCTACTCCGCCGCCACCTGCTTCTTCATCCGGTCGAACTGCGTCCACACGCCGTCCGTGCCGTGCCAGTCGCCGCCCGTTGCGCCCTTTGAATACTCGGTCGCGCGCTGTTCGAAGAAATTGGCGTGCTCGACCCCGTTGAGGATTTCCGACAGCCACGGGATCGGGTGCTCTTTCACGCCATAGATCGCTGGAAGTTTCAGCTGCCCAAGGCGCCAGTCGGCGATGTAGCGGATGTAATTCTTGATGTCCTGCGCGGTCATCCCCTGCACCGGCCCCATCGAGAAGGCGAGGTCGATGAACGCGTCCTCCATGGTCACGACCGTGCGGCAGCAATCCATGATGTCCTGCTTCACGTCATCGGTCAGCGCGCCTGTCTCGGCAGCCAGCGTATGGAAGACGCGGATCATGCCCTCACAGTGCAGGCTCTCATCCCGCACCGACCAGGACACGATCTGCCCCATGCCCTTCATCTTGTTGAAGCGCGGAAAGTTCATCAGCATCGCGAAAGACGCAAACAGCTGCAGGCCTTCGGTAAATGCGCCGAACATCGCGACCGTGCGCAGGATGTCCGCATCGGTCTCGACGCCGAACTTCTGCATGAAATCGTGCTTGTCGCGCATCTCTTTGTACTGGTTGAACGCCGAGAATTCCGAATCCGGCATCCCGATCGTTTCCAACAGAAGCGCATAGGCGGCGATGTGGATCGTCTCCATGTTGGAGAACGAGGCCAGCATCATCTTGACCTCGGTGGGGCGGAAGACGCGCGAGTACCGTTCCATGTAGTTGTCGTTCACTTCCACGTCCGACTGCGTGAAGAAGCGGAAGATCTGAGTCAGGAGGTTGCGTTCCTGGTCGTTCAGCTTCGCCGCCCAGTCCTTGCAGTCCTCCCCCAGCGGCACCTCTTCCGGCATCCAGTGGATCTGCTGCTGGCGCTTCCAGAAGTCATAGGCCCATGGATAGCGGAACGGCTTGTAGGAGTGGGACGGCGTCAGGATGCCCGCCCGCGTCAGAACACCCTCTGCAGCGGTTGAAATCCCTGCGCTTTTGTTCGCATCCGTCATCAGAATCTCCGCTCATCCCCTATCAGGGGCGGGTACCATATCTAGGAGCCCGGCATCCCTGCAACCACTATACCTAGATGAAAAGGTTAATTTGTCCTTGACTCATCACCCATCACGCGAGTCTCCCACAACCATTTCAAGCCGCCAGTCCCAGCCCTGCAACATCCACAACGAAATGGTCGCGGCCCCCGCCACGGAGGACACAGGGAAAATTCGGCTGGCGCGGAACCAATCATTCCGGCGCACGTTTCACACGCGCCATCCTTGCAGATGGGACGCCTCGTACAGCCGCGACGCCGGCTGCGGGCAGTCGACAGTCCGTGTGACGACACGACGGAGTAAAGTGCTGGATGGCCGTGATCCTTGTCGTCGAGGACGAAGTCTTCACGCGTGAACTCGCCGGGATGTGCATAGAGGATTGGGGCCACGCCGTCCTGTTCGCCGGCAACGTCGCCGAAGCGATCACGCATCTCAGATCCGGCAGGGTCATCGACGCACTCTTTACCGATATCTATCTCGGGGCCGCTGTGTTCGGCGGCTGTGAAGTGGCAGACGAGGGAACGGCGCTGCGGCCGGGCCTTCGCGTGCTCTACACGACCGGCAACGCTGCGACGGCGCAGCTGAAATCCCGCTTCGTCCTGGGTTCGCATTTCCTAGGCAAGCCATACACGCCGACCCAGCTCCACACATCGGTCGACGGCATGCTCGCGAACTAGCTCGCCCCCTGCAACGCAAGAAGAGTCGTCAGCATGTCCGAAATCGCCGCCAGCGACATAGTCGAGACCGTCCCCAGTGCGCTCATCGTGCTCGACGAGGATCTCATCATCACGTCCGCCAACCGCGCCTTCTACCAGACATTCCGCACCAGCCGCAGCGATACGGAAGGCTGCCTCATCTACGATCTCGGCAACCGGCAATGGGATATTCCAGCGCTTCGCACGCTGCTGGAAAGCGTCATCCCGCACCGCGCGTCAGTGGAAGGCTTCGAGGTCGAGCATGACTTCCCGACTATTGGCCGGCGCACCATGCTGGTCAACGCACGCAAGATCTTCAGCCCCGGCGAGAATAGCGGCTCCATCCTGCTCGCAATCGAGGACGTCAGCGAGGAACGCACGGCCCGCAAGGAGAGCAAGCGCGCCTGGCAGCTGACGCAGAGCATAGTGGACACGATCCGCGACCCCCTCGTCGTGCTTGAAAGCGACATGACCGTCGTTACGGCAAGCAAGGCCTTCCTCACCATGTTCGGAATAACGCAGGCCGAGGCGCGCGGACGGCGCGTCTCGGAACTTGGCCAGCATCAATGGGACGTGCCGGCGCTACGCCACCTGATGGACAAGGTGCTGCCCGAGAACAAGCCGTTCGAGAACTTCGAGATCGAAGATGTCTTTCCCGGCCTCGGCCGCCGCGTCTTCAACCTCAACGCTCGCAAGATCAGCCAGCCAGGCAATCACGCTCACCGCATGCTCCTTGTCTTCGAGGATATCAGCGACCGCAAGCAGCGCGAGCGCGACGCCCTCACGCTCACCAACGAAATCTCCCACCGCATCAAGAACAACCTGCAGATCATCGTCGGCCTGATCGCCTACGAGGTCCGCACCACGCCCAAGCAATGCGTACAGGGCTACCAGTCCATGCAGATGCGCATCGGCGCCATCGCGCAGCTCTACGACCTGATTTCTCACTCAAGCCGTGGCGGGGCCGTTGCGCTCGATGGCTACCTCAAGGAGATCGCCACATCCGTGTCGGCAAGCCTCCTCGGCAAGGCCTCCCGGATAAGGATCGACGTCAAGGCCGAACCGATGGAGATCGATCCAGAGCGCGCCGTCCCGTTCGGCCTCCTCGTCAATGAACTCGCCACCAACGCAATCAAGCACGCCTTCCCTCAGGGCGCTGGCCGCGTCGTGCTGAGCGTAAGGCAGATCGGCGGCGACATCGAACTGATCGTTGCTGATGATGGCGTTGGCATCCAGCAAGGCAATGTCGCGAAGGCGCCCGAAAAGCGCGGCGCCGACTATGTCGCCATCTTCGTCCGGCAACTCGGCGGTTCGATCCTGGCGCCGGACACGACGCAGGCGGGAACAACCGTCACCGTGCGCTTCCCCCTGCACGTCATCCCGCCGACCAGCGTCGATGGCCTCGCCGCCTAGCCAGCCCCCTCCCACCGTAAAATCCAGAGCGAAATGTTCGAGTTGAGGCGCGACGCGGCAGACCCTCAGCTGGCGACCACGCCTGCGAAGCGCCAGTCCAGGGCGCTTCCCGCATGGAACGGGACCACCCGCGTTTCCGCTGCAGGCAAGGTGTCCGGGACGGAATTGGACCGGCGCTGGAGCAGGACACGCCCTTCATTCAGCGGCAGGCCATAGAACCGTGGGCCGTTCTCAGAGGCGAAGGCCTCCAGACGGTCCAGCGCCGCTTCTTCCTCGAACACCTTCGCGTAGCTTTCGAGGGCGAAGGGCGCATTGAAAATGCCGGCGCAACCGCAGGCGGACTCCTTCTCGCCCAGCGGATGCGGCGCCGAGTCGGTGCCAAGGAAGAATTTCGTGGAGCCCGACGTCGCTGCACGGCGCAGCGCCAGGCGATGGGATTCGCGCTTGGCAACCGGCAGGCAGTAGAAGTGCGGGCGGATTCCCTTGTCGAACATGGCATTGCGATTGAATTCGAGATGATGTGGCGTGATCGTGGCGGCCAGGTTGGCACCGCTGCTTTCCACGAACGCAACCGCGTCAGCAGTGGTGATGTGTTCAAAGACAACCTTGAGGGCTGGAAAGTCAGCCAGCAGCCCTGACAGGATGCGGTCAATGAATACGGCCTCACGATCGAAGACGTCGATGTGAGACTCGGTCACCTCGCCATGTAGCAATAACGGCATGCCGATCCGTTGCATGGTCTCAAGAACGCGATGGATGCGCCGGATATCGGTGACACCATGAGCGGAATTTGTGGTGGCATGCGCAGGATAGAGTTTTGCCGCCGTGAAGACGCCCGATGCAAAGCCGCGCTCGACCTCGCCGGGATCGCAAGCGTCGGTCAGGTAACAGGTCATCAGCGGCGTGAAGCCGCCGCCCGGCGCCACCGCCTCGAGAATACGCGACCGGTACGCTTCTGCCGCAGCCACCGTCGTGACCGGCGGGGCAAGATTGGGCATGACAATCGCTCGCGCGAACTGGCGGGCGGTGTAGTTCACGACCGAGGCAAGCATGGGCCCGTCTCGCAGGTGCACATGCCAGTCGTCCGGACGCCGGATAGCAAGTTCCTTGTGATCGCCTGTCACGAACGCCTCCTGCTCCGATCTGGTCATTTCGGGCGCCATGACCTTGTGCCCCAGAGCGCGTAATGCCCCACCTCTGGCCCGGCTCCAAGGGCCGCAGATGCCCACTTCGCCAGTCATCTCGCGCTTGCAGTTGGACGCCAGCCGTCGGAATGTCGTCGCCAATCAGGATCACCGGCCCGGAACGTGGCCGTGCACAGATGTCACTCGGGAGGACCAACCCCATGCTTCGCCGTACCTATTGCGTGGCCGCACTCGCGGCAGCGCTCCTTGCCGGCTGCGTCTACGCGCCGGAAGCCGCGCCGCCCGCCAGGCCTGAAATGGCCGGCATGCCCGCCGGCCACATGCAGATGTCGCCCGAAATGCACGCGCAGCATGCGGCGATGATGGCAGAGCATCACGCTGCCAGGCCCGCCCCCGCCGCCCCGCGTAACCTCACAACCGCGGCCAGCCCCGAATCCCTCGGCTTCGATGCCGCCCGCCTCAAGCGCCTCGACGACTACATGGCCGGCGTCGTCTCCTCCGGCCGCGTCGCCGGCATGACTACGCTGCTCGCGCGCCACGGCCAGATCGTCTCCTCCAAGGTCTACGGCAAGGCCAACCTCGAAACCGGCGCGCCGCTGACGCAGGACTCTATCTTCCGCATCTACTCGATGACCAAGCCGATCACCGGCGTCGCCATGATGATCCTGTTCGAGGAAGGCAAATGGCGCCTAGACGATCCGGTCACGCGTTACGTCCCCGAGTTCAAGAACCTCCGCGTCGTCAAGTCCATCAGCAAGGACGGCAAGATGCAACTTGAAGACATGAAGCGCCCGCCCACCATGCGTGAGATCATGTCTCACACTGCCGGCTTCGGCTATGGCCTCGCCGAGGAGCATCCGGTCGACAAGATGTTCCGTGAAAAGGAGGTGCTCTCCTCAACCAGCCTCAAGCAGATGGTCGATCGCATCGCGACCATTCCGCTGATGTTCCAGCCGGGCACGAACTGGTCCTATTCGGCCTCGGTCGACATACAGGGCTACATTGTCGAGAAGCTCTCGGGCCAGACGCTTGGCCAGTTCATGCAGGACCGCATTTTCACGCCGCTGAAGATGCCCGACACCGCCTTCTTCACCGGCTCCGAGAAAGCCAGCCGCCTCGCCGCTGTCTACGTGTTCGACAGGGATCTGGGAAAGATCATCGAGG
Source organism: uncultured Alphaproteobacteria bacterium (assembly GCA_903842595.1). GTDB lineage: Bacteria > Pseudomonadota > Alphaproteobacteria > Caulobacterales > Hyphomonadaceae > UBA7672. The sequence continues at coordinate 5,052 of CAIMMO010000143.1, read as the reverse complement.
CCAAGCAGCTCTTCGGCGTCAACATGCCGGACTACACCAAGCCGCCCGCGGCCGAGAGCGGCGGCGGCGGTCTCGTCTCCACCACGATGGACTATGCCCGCTTCAGTCAGATGCTGGCCAATGGCGGCGAGCTTGATGGCGTGCGTATCCTCTCTCCCGCCACGGTCGAGCTGATGGGCACAAACGTCATTCCGAAGAACGTGCTCGTCTCCAATAACGGTACGGGCGTCGCTTCATTCAACGAGGCCGTCGGCTTCGGCCTCGACTTCCAGGTCGCAACCGACGCCCGCGCCTCCGGCTCGCTGCAGGGCGACGGTTCGATGAGCTGGGGCGGCGCCGCCGGAACCTGGTTCTGGGTCGATCCGACCAACGACCTGATCTTCGTCGGCATGATACAGCGCATGGGCGGCTCCGGCGGCGACGACCTCGGCACCATGGCCCGCACCCTCACCTACCAGGCACTGGTCGATCCGTCGAAATAGGCGCCGTCAGCAGGCCAGCGCCTGTCCTTTGTGACAGCCTGCGGCCTCTTCAGGATGAGGGATCTCGGAGCATCCGTGCTTGTTGAGAAGTCACCATCCTGCGGAGCCGCGGGCGGCGTCTGCAGGGACGACGGCGGGCTCATAGTCGGTATCAGGGGCTCGCCAGAGCCAGCCGATTCCGGACACGTGCGGCCCCCAAGAAAGATCCTGCCGTAGAGTGCGCGCATGATTTTCGACAGACCGCCCAAGGCCTTCTTCGCGTTCGAGCGCGCTATGTTGCGATCGCGTGCACGGACCGCTCGCGGCAAGGCCCGCGAGCCCACCCCAAAAGCAATACGGCCCGGAGATCGCTCTCCGGGCCGCTAAGAAAATCAGTTCGCGAAGCCTACCGAAACCGGAGCGTGTAGCTGAACGCCGCAAACTGTTCGCGAATCTCGACATCCGAATTTCCAGCGATATCGTTGTAGCGAAGTTCGCGCTCGACCAGTCCAAGCGACAGCTGCGCGCCCTCGCCCGTCGTCCAGGCCACGCCGAGCTGAAGGTCGCCGACCGTCGCCTGATCGCGGAGGCTGGCCCCATCCATGGCGCGCTGGTCAGCAACGTTCCAGACGAGCGCTTCGTTCTCGGCGCCGACGAAAAAATACCAGGACGGTGCGCGGGTCGATCGCCCCTTGCCGCGCAGATCGCGCTCATCAAGGTTGGCGCCGACGCGGAACTCCGCGCCCGTGCGCGCCACATTGTTGCCGGCGCGGTTGCGCTGGATCTGGGCGCGCGGGGTAAATGACATGTCGAGGCCGAGGCCGGTCGACTCGCCCGGCGCCGAGAAGGAAATCTCGCCGCCGAACCTTTCGCCCTGGAGCGTGCGAACGGGCATTGGGGTCGCAAGATCGAGCGCCTCGAACCGCGCTGCGGCCAAGGGGTTGGAGAGATTGGCCGGACCGAACTCGCTGCCAACGCGCACTGGTGGACCGAAACTCGGCGCGCTCGGCTCATCAAAGGTGTGGTCTGGTGGTGTTTCGCTGGAAGAAAAGGATTGTACGCCGTCGACAGGTCCGACCTGCATGACAATCAATTCGGCGTCGGCCGGCGGCGTCGCACAGCCGAGGCACGAGACCACAACACTGGTTGCTAGACTGGCAATCATTTTAACTGCTCGTCCCGACTTGGTTGAAGGCTAGGCTGATCCTAGCACCTTACCAAATTGATAACTCGTTTAGTGAAAATGCGTTCCGACGCGTCACAGCTCGATCGTTAACTAATTCCCTAGGCTAACCTAGAATTCCGGGCGTCACAACCTGTGCGAGTCTTTGGCCAGGCGTCCTGCCCTGAACCTCATGCGAAATGGAAGTCCCGGCCGCTTTTCAGCCGCCGCCATCCCGTCGCGTATCGATACGTTTCCAAGGCACGATCGCCTATTGGCAAGCGAGGCACTCCTCGTAATCGGTCCGATCCGTCTTCGTGAACACGGCGGCTTTCGCCTTGTCCGAGCCCGCAAATCCCGCCCGCTGGATCGACTTGGAGCGGCAATAGTACAGCGATTTCAGACCCTTCTCCCATGCCGTCCAGTGCAGCATGTGCAGGTCCCATTTCTCGATGTCGGCCGGCAGGAACAGGTTCAGAGACTGGCCCTGGCAGATATAGGGTGTCCGGTCGGCCGCCAGTTCGATGATCCAGCGCTGGTCGATCTCGAAGGCGGTGCGGAACACCAGTTTCTCCTGCTCGGTCAGACATTCCAGATGCTGCACCGAGCCTTCGTTCTCCAGGATCGAGGCCCAGATGCCCGGCGTGTTGCTGCCGGTTTTATCCAGGACCTGCTCGAGGAACGGGTTCTTGACCGAGAACGAACCCGACAGCGTCTTGTGAGTGTAGATGTTGGCCGGGATCGGCTCAATGCCGGCCGACGTGCCGCCACAGATGATCGAGATCGACGCCGTCGGCGCGATCGCGAGCTTGTGAGAGAAGCGAGCCATCACGCCCATGTCTTCAGCATCCGGGCACGGCCCGCGTTCCTTGGCCAGCTTGACCGAGGCCGCATCCGCGCCGCGGCGCAGGTGCTTGAACATCACATTGTTCCAAGCCTTCGCCGTGGCCGATTCCATCGCCACGCCCTGGCTCTGCAGGAAGGAGTGGAAGCCCATGAGGCCGAGCCCCACCGAGCGCTCGCGCTTGGCCGAATAGACAGCGCGATGCATTTCCGGCGGCGCGCGCTTGATGAAGTCTTCCAGCACGTTGTCGAGGAAGCGGAACACGTCGTCGAGGAAATTCTCGTTGCTCTTCCATTCGAGGAATTTCTCGGCGTTCACCGACGACAGGCAGCACACCGCCGTCCGGTCATTGCCGAGGTGGTCAAGGCCCGTGTGCAGCATGATCTCGGAGCATAGGTTCGACTGGCGCACCTTGAATCCCAGCTGTTTCTGGTGCGCCGGCATCGCATTGTTCACCGTGTCGGTGAACAGCAGGTAGGGCTCGCCCGTCGCCATACGCAGCTCGAGAATCTTCTGCCACAGCTTGCGGGCCGAGACCTCTTTCATCACCTGCCCGCTCTTGGGGGATTTCAGCTGGAACTGCGCGTCCTGGCGGACAGCTTCCATGAATTCGTCTGTGATGTTGATGCCGTGGTGCAGGTTGAGGGACTTGCGGTTGAAGTCACCCGCCGCCTTGCGGATCTCCAGGAACTCCTCGATTTCCGGGTGGAAGATGTCGAGATAGCAGGCCGCCGAGCCGCGCCGCAGCGAGCCCTGCGAAATCGCCAGGGTGAGCGAATCCATCACGCGGATGAAGGGAATGATGCCCGAGGTCTGCCCGTTCTGGCCGACCTTCTCGCCGATCGAGCGCACTTCGCCCCAATAGGTGCCGATGCCGCCGCCATTGGACGCGAGCCAGACGTTCTCGTTCCAGGTCTCGACAATGCCATCCAGGGAATCGGAGACGCCATTCAGGAAGCACGAGATCGGCAGGCCGCGGTCAGCCCCGCCATTCGACAGCACAGGCGTCGCCGGCATGAACCACAGCTTTGAAATGTAGTCATAAATACGTTGCGCGTGGGTGGCATCGTCGGAATATGCCAGCGCGACTCGCGCGAACATCTGCTGGTAGCTCTCACCGGGGAGCACATAGCGATCGTCAAGCGTCTTCTTGCCGAAATCGGTCAGGAGAGCGTCCCGCGAAGGGTCGATCTTGACCCCTTCGACGACGCGAAGATCCGACTGCGCCTTGGGTTTCCCGCGGCGGAGGGCGGACTTTTCTTCCGTAAGTACGGCTTCTGCGGACATCGAAATCTCTCGTTAGAGGCCAAAATTCGTCAATTCCGGCCAGAACCGGCGAAACCCAACTGCTTGGTATCCCGCGCCAGCCCCGACGCTAGATATAGTGTCGCTCACTCCCTAATGGACCGTCAACACGCCTGACGGGGGAATCTTTTCGCTTATCCACGGACAAGAAATTAGGGGATTTAATCGGCGTTAACCATTGGCGTTGCAAACGCCCCTCAAGTCGAGTCGAAGCCAGCCTTTTGGGGATGGACCGTGCCGCTTGCCAGCTTCTTCAAATCGCCGTCGTTTCAGGACCCCGTCCTGGGCCAGCTCGTGCGGACTCGCGGGCAGTGGCGTGGCGCCATCGCGCCTGGGGGCGCTGCCCCAACGCCTCTCGCCCTGTTCGGCACGGCCCGCGAACCGGACGCCACCGCTATCGCAGCTGCTCGCCGGATTCAGGGGTCGATGGAGCGATGGCGCCCCGCCATCGAACAGGCACTCCATGAGCATCTCGCCCCCTACCGCGAAGCCATTTCCGATGAACCGGCTTCCGAGCAACGCACGGCGCTCATGTCGATCGAGCGGCCCGGTCAGGTCTGGGCTTACGTCTCCCTTCAGTCAGCGGCGATCATCAGGATGAGCGGCGGCATCACGACGGAGCTGGCCTACGCCGTTGCATGGGACGACGATCACGTGCTCGGCGCGCGATTCCAGTCAGGCAGCCTTGTCGAATTGTGCGGCAGCATCGTGACGGCCTGACGACGGCGGTCGTCGACATTTTTCACACTCACACCATCGGCAAAAACTGCCGCTCTGTTTACGCCGCCAGCACCGCGCGCGCGATCTCCGCCGATACAATCCGCGCATCACCCTGATTCATCAGCGCGAAATACTCATTCATCGTTCGTGAACTAGCACGCGCCATTTTCATCGATATGGAACAGCGTGAATACACTTGGTCGTCGATTTTCGCATGGGGCCTGACGCTCTCTGGCGCAACGCTCGCAACGGGCGGCGTCATCGGCATGTTCTGGCCGCAGCTGGACATCTCGTGGCTGTGCGTCATCGCCTTCGCCGCAATGATGGCGTTCGGCATCGGGCTCGTTAACTGCGCAGCCTCTGGTGCGATGCATGCGATCAAGCATCGCAAGGCTGATGGCGGCAAGGTCGATTACGCGGTGCTGCTCCCCGCCCTGCTCTGCTGCATCGGCTTTGCGTTCGCGACCAACATTGGCGTGCACATGGGCTGGGAGATCGTGAAGGCCAACGCGCCGGCAGGCGCCCACCTGCCGCCTGCTGCAACGGTCGACATCGTGTTC
>CAIMMO010000142.1 GCA_903842595.1 uncultured Alphaproteobacteria bacterium | reverse complement strand
TGATCGAGCGCTTCTTCAACAAGCTAAAGCAATTCAGGCACATCTGCACGCGCTTCGACCGACACCCTCTCAACTATCTGGCCATGGCAAAGCTCGCTTCCATCCGCCTCTGGCTCAGGCATTATGAGTCTGCAGCCTAGTGCGTGAGGCCATCGTGCATGCGCGTCTTTGCAAGGACATCCAGGGTGACCGACTCCCGCTACCGCAAGGTGCCGTCTGCCCGTCTCTCCCGGCTTGCGTCCTTCGGGCAGATGGCCGGGGGCGTCGCAGGCGGTATGCTTGCGGAGGGGGTGCGCCGCCTGGCCTCGGGTGAACGTCCAAGGCTCTCCGATCTCCTGCTCACACCTGGCAACGCGATGCGCGTGACCGACCAGCTCTCCCGTTTGCGGGGGGCGGCAATGAAGCTCGGCCAGATGATCTCGATGGACGCCGGCGATATCCTGCCGGGCGAACTCACGGCGATTCTCGCCCAGCTTCGCGACACGGCGCATTTCATGCCCGCCGCTCAACTGAACCAGGTCCTGGCGGGTGAGTGGGGAGCCGACTGGCGCCGACAGTTTGCGCATTTCGAGGCAAGGCCGATTGCAGCTGCATCGATCGGGCAGGTCCACCGCGCTGTTCTGCCAGACGGTCAGGTTCTGGCGGTAAAGGTTCAATACCCGGGTGTTGCCCGCAGCATCGACGCAGATGTGGACAACGTCGCAAGCCTCCTGCGTTTGTCCGGCATGTTGCCCGATCGTCTGGCGATAGAGCCGCTTCTTTCCGAAGCGAAGCGTCAGCTTCACGAGGAGGCAGACTACGTGCGCGAAGCCGAGCAGATGCGCCGATACCGCACCATGCTCGCGGGCGACCCGTTTTTTGTTGTGCCATCCCCGGTTGATGCGCTCTCACGCAAGCAGATCCTCGCGATGGAGTTCGCGCCGGGCGAGCCGATCGAGACCCTGCAGGTCGCGCCGCAGGCAGTACGCGATCGCACGATGACGGCGCTTCTTGGCCTTGTCCTGCGCGAGCTGTTCGCGTTCGGCTACATGCAGACCGACCCGAATTTTGCCAACTATCGCTGGCAGTCTGACACAGGCCGGATTGTTCTTCTTGACTTCGGAGCAGCGCGCGCGGTTCCCAGCAAGACCGTCGAGGCGTATCGACGCTTGATGCGTGCGGGACTGGCAGATGACCGGGATGCTGTTCTCTCGGCGTTGATCGAGGTTGGCTTTATCTCAACAGCGACCTTGCAGCGTCACAGGCGCACAATTGATGATATGGTTGACCTGACACTCGGGCGTGTTGGCAGGCCCGGAGCGTTCGACTTCTCCGACCGCTCGTTTGTCGGACCATTGTTGCGCCAGTCAGAAACAATCATCGCGGATCGTGGCGCGTGGCACGTGCCGCCTGCCAACACACTGTTCGTGCAGCGCAAGATCAGCGGAATGGCCTTGCTCGCCATCCGCATGCAGGCCCGCGCGCCGCTGCGCGACATGGTGTCAGACGTGCTGGCGGCAGGCTGCGAACAGGCGCCGCGAGAGGACGCTGAGGCTTGCTACAAATCGGATGCGTAGAAGGCCCATCGGCGCCCGGGACCCAACACCAGTTCACAATGCGCACCCTGCGACAGGCTCTAGTGGAGCTTAAGACGCGGGCGGATAACGTGATTGACGTGGCCGATCGCAATCAGGGCCAGCCCGCGAAGCCAGCCATGTATCGCCAGCAGGTGCATCTGGTAGAGCGAGACGTAGACGAAGCGCGCGAGGCGGCCTTCGATTGCAAGCTTGCCCCCGATGAGGCCGCCCATCAGGCTTCCGACGGTTGAGTACTGACTCAGGGACACGAGCGAGCCGTGATCGTGGTAGGTGAATTCGACGAGCGGCTTGCCGGCCATCGCATTCTTCAGGTTCCTGAAAACCGTCCCGGCCATCTGGTGTGCAGCCTGTGCACGTGGCGGCACCGGGCGTTCCGAGCCCGGCTGCGGACAGGCGCAGCAGTCGCCAAGCGCGTAGATCCGGTCGTCTCGCGTCGTCTGCATCGTGCGGCGCACGACGAGCTGGTTGCTGGCGGTGGTTTCGAGACCGCCGATATCCTTGAGGACGTCAGCGCCGCGCACGCCTGCCGCCCAGATCCTGAGATCCGCCTGGACTTCGCCAGCGCTGGTGATCACCGCGTCACGCGTGACCTCGGAGACCCGCGTGGACGTCTGCACCTTGACGCCCAGGCGCTCGAGCTCGTCGCGCGCGGCGGCGGACAGTTTTTCGGGCAACGCTGGCAGGATGCGCGGTCCGGCCTCCAGCAAGGTTGTCACCAGACGCGTCTCGTCGAAGACTTCGAGGCCGTAGTGTTTCAGGCCGAGGGCGGCGTTATAGAGTTCGGCGGCGAGTTCGACGCCGGTGGCGCCGGCGCCGATGATGGCGATCCTGACCTGCGCGTCGCTTGCAGGATCGGCGCTCATGGCGCGTGACACGCGCAGGCACTGGTTGAGCAGCTTCAGGCGGAAGCGGTCGGCCTGTTCGCGCTCGTCGAGCAGGATGCAGTTCTTTGCAGCGCCCGGCGTGTTGAACGTGTTCGTCACCGAGCCGATCGCAACGACCAGGTAGTCATACCGAATGGTTTGCCGGCCGATGACCTCGGCGCCGTCCTCGTCAAGCAATGGCGCGATGATGACCTGGCGGTTTTCCCTGTCGATGCCTTCAAGTGCGCCCCAGAAGAATCGATAGCCCCAGCGGGAACCGTGGCTGCGATAGCCGACTTCATCGAGATTGGCGTCGAGCGCGCCGGCGGCAACCTCATGCAGCAACGGCTTCCAGATGTGGGTTCGGCTTTTCTCGACGAGGATGATGTCGTGGCGCTTACGGCCGTACTTGGCGCCCAGCCTGCGCGCCAGTTCGAGGCCGCCCGCACCACCCCCGACGATCACGATCTGCGTTTTTTTCATGTTGTCTTTTGCCGCATCCATGCATTCGCGCCAAGCATTCTCACAAGAGCGGCGTTTCCGGCAGTCTGAAAGCCCAAATTTCGTGCACCAGGGCGGCCATCTTGCCGTCGCGTCTGCGGGCTTGTCTTGGCTTGCGAACGGCGCCCAATCATCTTCGGCGCTCACCCGTGGCGCTTACCGGACGCGAGACGATGGCCGATCAGACAACCACCTGCGATGTCCTGGTCATTGGCGCGGGCGCGGCAGGCCTCATGTGCGCCATCGAGGCCGGGCGGCGGGGGCGGCGCGCCATCGTGATCGACCATGCGGACAAGCCCGCTGAGAAGATCCGCATCTCCGGCGGCGGCCGGTGCAATTTCACCAACCTGCATGTGACGCCGAAGCAGTTCCTGTCGCAGAACCCGCATTTCTGCGTCTCCGCGCTCAAGCGCTACACCCAGAACGATTTCATCGCGCGTGTGACTGCACGCGGGATCGCCTGGCATGAAAAGACGCTGGGCCAGCTGTTCTGCGATGGGTCGGCGAGGCAGATCATCGAGATGCTGCTCGAGGATCTCGCACAGGCCGGCGGCGAGCTGAAGCTCGGTGTCGAGCCCGGCGCCGTCACACGTGAGGGAGACGGGTTCAGCGTCGCAACATCGCAAGGCGTGATGAGGGCGTCGTCCGTGGTGATCGCGACGGGCGGCAAGTCGATCCCGAAGATGGGGGCGAGCGGGTATGCCTATGATGTCGCGAAGGCGTTCGGGCTGCGGATCGTCGAGCCGCGCCCTGCCCTTGTGCCGTTCACGCTCGCGGAACCAAAGCTTTCGCGGGTGGCGGAGCTGGCGGGCGTTTCGGTGGAGGCACTGGTGAGCTGTGGGAAGACGCGCTTTGCGGAAGGGCTTCTTTTCACCCATCGCGGCTTGTCGGGGCCGTCGATCCTGCAGATCTCGTCCTACTGGCGCGAAGGCGAGGAGATTGTCGTGGACCTCGCTGGCGGGCGGGATGTGTTCGAGGAGCTGAAGCGTGAGCGGCGCGAGCGGCCGAAGCTGCAGCTCGACACGGCGCTGGCGCACTTTGCGCCGAAGCGGCTGGCCGACCAGATTGCGGCGCGGACGTTTGGCGCGATGCGGCTTGCGGATTTGTCGGACGCCAAGCTGCGCGAGGTGGCGGCTGCGGTGAATGCCTGGCGGATCGTTCCGGATGGGACGGAGGGGTGGCGCACAGCAGAGGTGACGCTGGGCGGGGTCGATACCGATGAGTTGTCGTCGCGCACGATGGAGGCGAAGGCGGCGCCGGGCCTTTATCTTGTGGGGGAGTGTGTGGATGTGACCGGATGGTTGGGCGGCTACAACTTCCAGTGGGCGTGGAGTTCGGGTTGGGCCGCCGGGCAGGTGGCGTGAGGGCGCGATCGCTGCGGCGTTTGGCCGGAGGCACTGCAGCCCCCCCAAAAAACGTGCGGGTTTCCGGTGACGCACGAAATGTTGAAACGTCAGCGAGTGGCGGTGAGACCTCCTCCGTCATGCGCGCGACGAGAGAGGCGCGCATGCGACCTCCCCCCGATCGCGTGGCGATCGCGGGAGGAAAGCACCGTGCTCGGGTAGCTTGCCTCGCTCGGCTCAGGAGAGATCAGCCGGCGGGGGCGGCCTTCGGCGCTTCGAAGCGCGTCTTCATCGCTGTGGCGAAGGCATCTACCCTTGGGGCGTCGGCAAGTCGGCGGACGGCTTCGGAAAGGCCGGCGCCCGAGACGTCGGACTGGGCGGTGATCAGATCGAAGCTGGCCTTGTTGGGATTTCCCGTCATGGCTTTTGCGTAGGCGCGCAGCTGCGCGGTCATCGCGCTGTCCTTGGCCATGCGGGCGGCGATGGCGGTCTTGAAGATGAGGTCGCCCTGCTTTTCGGTCGCCTGCCCTGCCGGCGGCAACATGGAGATGAGCGCGCGGGCGGCTTCGGGCCATTTGCGGTCGCGCCAGTAAGCGTCAGCCAGCAGTGATTTCGCCTCAGGGCCTTCAAGCGGCTCGACAAGTTCGATGACGTGGTCGAAGCGACCGAGGTCGCGATAGGCGGCCGCTTCGAGCAGGCGGCGTTCGAGCGCGAGGGGCTTTGGCAGCGACGGCTGTCGCGTGGAGTTGAGGGCGGCGAGCGCCTCGTCGGGGCGCTTGTCCCACAGATAGATCGTGGCGAGATCGACGGCGACGGCCGCCTTGCCGACGCCGCGGATGCGGTTGTCGACCTGGTATTGCAGGAGGGCGCTGGCGGGTTCGAGCAGATCGAAGGCGACGAGGCGCTGGGCGAGCTTGCGCACCATCTGGTCGCCGTCGGGCCCGATCGGCATCAGGGTGTCGTCGAATTCATAGAACAGGGCGACGGCCTGGATCGGATCAAGCCGGTCGGCCTCGCCATTGAGAAAGAGGCGACGGAAATAGTCGGCAAGCTTGAGGCGGAGTTCGCGCGCGCCAGGGGCACTGGCGTCGCGCATCGCAGTCGACTGCGCGAGCAGGAGCGCGTCGCGGAAACGGCCGACACGCATGTACTGGTCGGAGAGGATGCCGACGGTGGCCATTTCCACTTCGTCGCCGCGCCAGCGCAAGCGAAGGGCTTCGAGTTCCGCGGCGGCCTCGTTGGCGCTCATCTTGTTGGCAGGAACCGCGAGTTCGAGCCGGCGAAGTTCGGCGCGGACGGCGACGGGCTCGACTGCGGTCTTTGCGAGCTTGTCGAGATCGGCCCAGGCGGCGGTGGGGCCTTCCATGACCGCCTTGAGATTGGCGAGCACGAGCTGGCCGCGCTCCTTCGTCTCGCGCTCACCATTCGAGATGGCGAGATTGGCGTGGCGGCGAGCGGCGTCGAAATCATTGACGTACGTGGCGGCTTCGGCCCAGGAGGCCGAAAAGTCTGCCGCGCGAACGGACGGATAGAGTAAGAGCTGCTTTTCCGCGGCGCGGAAATGTTCGATCGCGCGCTCCCAGTCCTGCCGCTGGGCGGCGATCATCGCGCGCCAGAGGCCGGCGGACGCATCGCCCCGCAGGACGCCGTGCGTGAGATTGTCTTCGGCGTCCTTGAGGCGGCCGGCCATATAGCTGGCGGCGCCGCGCATGCCGAGGAAGACGGGGTCCTGTCCAAGTTCCGGCCGGTCGGACACAGCGACGCGGAGGACGCCGAGCGCCTCATGCGCCTGACCGTGGCCGATGTGGAATCGCGCGAGGTTCAGCGCGGCCTCGCCGCCCGCGGGCGAGGCAGGATCGGCCCGGGCCGCGTTTGACTCAAGCTGTTCGAGTTGCTTGGCGTACTGCTTGCCACGTGCCGCCCCCCAAGCGGCGAAATCCATGAAGGCGGGGCTGGCGCTGGCCTCGCCCGCGCCGATGTCGCCAGGCGTGGCCTCGGGGGCGCTCTGGGTGCCGGCGAACATCGAGATGACGACGCGCTCGCCTTCCAGCGTGACCTGCACGTCGTCGGACTTGGGCGCGATGGCGACGCCGTGGGCCGTGGCGGGGAGCGAGGCTTCGACAAAATCGCGCGGCGTCGGCGATGCGGTGGACGGGCCATAGGAGACGGCGACGGCCAGTTGATCACCGATGACCGGGTCCTCGAACCAGACGATGCCGGCGGCGCCGATCAGCATCGTCTCCACGCGGGCGCGGCCATCATCGCCATTGCGCCGTTCGGACTTTGTGAACCGCTGCGGCCGCGTTGCGCTGGGCGCGATCTTGAGGCTCCACGAGGACTCGTCCATCTCGGCGGACACGCTGAGGCCCCGGGGCGTCTCGAGGCGAAGGACTGTCGCGTTGCGGACGCGCATGGTGCGGGCGCGATAGCCGGCGGGCAGGCTCGCGGCGTCGATCTTGAGATCGGCGTTGGCGGCAAAGACGGCCCAGACGACAGGCCCACGCGAAAACACGGCGGCGGGGGCCGGGGCAGCGAAGGGGAAATCGAGTTGCAGGCCGTTGGCCAGCGGCGCCGCCTTGACCAGAACGACGCCATTGCGCGGGGCGGGATCGGACCAGGCCGGTACAAGCGCGGTCACGCGATCGCGACCGCCGATGACGGCGGAGGCAGGCGTTTCGGGGCTCGCAACAGCGGCGGGCTGCTCGGGCGGCGGCGTGAGGCTGATGGCCCCGCCCTGCTCCTTCGGATTCGCGGCGGGCTTGGCGGGCGCCGGCGCGGGCTTGTCCTGCACAGCTGCCGGAGGCAGCGGCTTCGAGATGTCGACGACGAGGGTCTCGCCTTCGAGGAAGGCCTTCAGCGGCAGCTGGTCCTTCGACTTGATGGTGACGAGATAGCCCCTGTTCGTGTTCTCGCCCTCGAAGCTGGCGAGATTGGGCGGGGGCGTGATGCGCAGGTAGGCGAGATCTGGTTTTGCGCGCTTGGAAAACTGCAGCTTGAGTTCGCCGGGCGTGTCGGACACGACGCGGTGGGTGGTCCTTTTGTCCCAGTAGAAGGCGACGCGAGAGGAATCGTCCGAATGACTGCCGCGGACTTCGAGCGGCTCCAGCGGGGCGGGCGGCGGGATGGCGGCGATGCGCATGGCCTCTGCCTGTGCGGCCTGCTTTGCGACGAGGGGCGAGAGGAGTTTCGGCGGGTTGGCGCTTACGGATTCGGGGATCAGGTCGACGGCGACGAGATCGGCGGACGTGGAGACGGCGAGGCGCGGCGTCTGCTTGAGGCCGATGCGGGCGGTCATGCCGTCCGGATCCATGTAGGTTACGGCGGCCCAGCTCGGAAGGCTGTCCTTCAGCTTGTCGAGATTGATCGTCACCTTCTCGTCGAAGGACAGGATCAGCACCTGGTTGGAGACGCGCGCGCTGACGCGGGGCGCGACCGTATCTCCGTCGGCCCATTTTGCGGTGATGCGCGCATAGCCGGGCGATTCCGAGAAATTCATCTGCACGGATCGGTCGGCGAAGGCGGGCGAGGCAAAGCCGATCGCGGCCGCTCCCATCACGGAGAGGCCGAGCGCCCAGCCAGAAGGAGGGCGTTGTCCGCTCATGCAGGCGATGCCGGAGGCGCAGCAGGCGCGGTGGGCGCCGAGGCGGGGGTGGTCAGGTTGGCGGGCGGCTTTGCGAGATTGGCCAGCAGGCGGGTCAGCATCTCGGCGCGCTTGGGCTGCATCGAGGACAGGACGGCGGCGAGCGTGGCGGGCTTCATCGACTTGGCGATGTCGGTGAGGAGCTGGTCTTCCATGCCGTTGAAGATCGCGGCGGCGTCCTTCGGCTTCATGCTCTCATACGACTTGACCAGAGAAGCCATGCGCTCGTCGGCTTTCGCGTCCATCTGGGCGAGGAGGCCCTGAACCTGTGTCTCGAGCGCCTTGAGCTCGGCGATCTGCTCGTTAAGTCGCGCTTCGGCGGCGCCGGCAGCAGCTTCGCGGGTACCGATCTCGCCTTCGCGGGCGTCAAGCGTTTCGCGGCGCGCCTGCAGCGAGCGCAGGACGACGATCTCCTGTGAGGAGAGTCCCATCTCCTCGGCGGCGGAGTTGAGCGTGGTGAGGCATTGTTCAGGCGTCGGGGGCGCGGCAGCGGGCGGCGCGTCTTCGGGAGCAGCGCCCTCTTCCGCGCCAGCTGTAAGTGCGGTTTCTTCCGCCGGGACAACGGCGGGGGTGTCCTCCGCCTCCACGGCGAAGGCGGTCTGCGCGATGTCGACGCCCTTGAAGGCAAGCGCGCCGACGGAGACCGCGATGACGACGGAGAAGACCCCGACCCCTGGCGTGATGGCCTTCATGAGAGGCTCCTAGAGGACGCTGCGGCGGCGAAGGGAGAAGTCGACCGGACGGACGGCGTCGCGTTGCGGTTCTTCCCGAAGATACTGGCTGGCGGCCTGCGCGGCGGCCGTCATTGCGCGGGCCTCGTCGATCTTCGCCTGCAGCTCCCGGCCGGCGGCATCGGCTGAGCGGCGCATGGCGGTGACGGCGTTCTCGGCGTGAATGACGGAGGATTGCAGCTCCTTCGCCGCTTCCAGCATGCGCGAATTGCCCGAGCGCAGCGCCTTCAGGCGCCCATCGAGGCGGATGCAGTAGGCGATCGCAATGATCAGCAGGAGGGCGAGGAAGCCTTCGAAGGCGAGGACATAAAGCTGGCTCATCGTGCCTCCATCAGTTTTTTCTTGGTCGCCTGCGTGATCGGCTGATCGACGCGCATAGCGACTTTCTGACCGATGCGGCCGACCTTTCCGGTGGTGAGGTGGATGTCGCCGCACATCAGGTGGGCCCTGGATTCCGGCGTGGCGTTCATCACCAGCGTGTCGCCGACCTGAAGGTTCATCATCTTGCCAAGCGGCTGCTCGAATTCGTCGAGCACGACGCGCAGCGTGGTCGGAGCGGACCAGAGTTCGGTGGCCAGGTGGCCTTCCCAGATGTTGTCGCGGCCGAACTTCTCGCCCATGAAGTTCTGCAGCAGCATTTTCCGGATCGGTTCGAGCGTCGCATAGGGCAGCAGCAGCTCGCAGCGGCCACCGCGGTCTTCCATGTCGATGCGCAGCTTGACGAGGATCGCCGCATTGGCGGGCTGGGCGATGGCGGCGAAGCGCGGGTTGGTCTCGATGCGGTCGAGGTCGAAATCAACAGCCGTCAGTGGATCGAACGCCTTGCGGGCATCGTGCAGAATGACCTCGACCAGGCGCGTGACCAGCACACGTTCGATCGTGGTGTAGGGACGGCCCTCGACACGCATGGCGATCGTACCGCGCCGGCCGCCGAGCAGGACGTCGACAATCGAGTAGATCAGGTTGGAATCGACTGTCAGCAGACCGAAATTGTCGAGCTGCCTTGCCTTGAAGACTGCCAGGATGGCGGGGAGCGGGATCGAGTTCAGATAGTCGCCGAAACGCATCGACTGGATGGCGTCCAGCGACACCTCCACGTTGTCGGACGTGAAGTTGCGCAGGCTGGTGGTCATCAGGCGCACGAGGCGGTCGAAGACGACCTCGAGCATCGGCAGGCGTTCATAACTGACGAGCTCGGAGTTGATGAGGGCGCGGACACCGCTCTTCTTGGGGCTGTTCTCCTCGTCCATCGAGAAGCCGAGGAGCGAGTCGATTTCGTCCTGGTTCAGGATACGCTCGGAGCCGGTCGCCTGCTGGGCGATCGACTGCGGTGCTTCGGACGGGCCGCCGCCGGACGGCAGGGCGGCATCCCATGCATCGTCGGCTGCCGCCTGGTCGCCGCCTACGCTGGCTTCCCAGCTGGCGGCGAGATCCTCGTCTGTTGATTCGGTGGCCACTGATTCCCCAATCCTACTGAATCAGCATGCCTTCGATGAGAACCGCATCGATCTTCTTGGGGTCCAGCACCGTGTTGAATCGCTTGAGGAGTTCGCGGCGGAGTGTGTATGTGCCGCCTGAGCCGTTGAGGTCTTCCACGCGCAGCTCGCGCAGAAACGAGTTCAGCGTGTCCTTGAGGCGCGGCATCATCTCCGGCACCTTGGCGAAGGCGGATGGCGTGCTCGATTCCAGCGAGAGCTCGAGCTCCATCATCACAGCGCGCGCGCCGCCGGTGGAGGCGAGGTTCATCACCAGTTTGGGCATCGCGTAATAGCAGGGATTGCCGCTTTCGCAGGGCAACGTGTGGCCGACGGCGGCCGCGTCTTCGGGCGTGGTGCCTGACGACCCGCCGTGCGCATCGCCTTTGGCGGGCTCGGCGCCGTGCTCCCCGGCTGGGGCTTCGGCATGCTCGCCTTCGGCCTCGACATGCTCGCCCTCCTCGGTCGCTTCGGCGGCTTCAGCGGCAGGCGCGCCGCCACCCATCAGCATCATCGCGGCAGCGCCACCGCCGCCCAGGACCAGAATGGCGGGCAGAATGATGAAGAGCACAAGGGTCTTGCCGGCCATCTTCTTCTTGGCGGGCGCACCCTCGCCGCCTTCGTCCGCCGGCGCGTCGGCCTCGGGCGCTTCGGGTTTCTTCGCCTTTTCCTTCTTGGCCATGGCAGCGTTCCCGGTGAATCAGTCCCGCCCGGCGCTCCGGGCTACCCGGCAAAATCGTCTCCGGAAGGTTAAGGATTGGTGGAGATGGGCAATTCCTGCCGGGTCGGTTGCTGCCGGGAGAGCCGCGCCTGGCAATGTCTCGTTAACCGCCAGCCCTCATGTTGGCCTCAATTCGAGCGTCCGCTGCAGAAAACGCGGACCTAGCCCAGCCTGGCTCCAGCGCCGCCAAAGTGCAGCGTGGGGACAAACGGCGCCCCATGGACAATTCATTCATGGTCGGCCTGTCCGCGCAGCAAGTGCTGCGGAGACGGATGGACACGACCGCAAACAACCTCGCGAACATGACGACTGCCGGCTTCAAGGTCGAGCATGTGGTCTCGCGCGAGCTGTCTGAAAAACCTGCAACAGCTTCCGACAATCCAGCCGACATCGCCTTCACCGACGCCTGGATGCTGCAGCGCGACTTTTCCACTGGGCCGCTTGAGCGGACGGGGAACCCGCTCGATTTCGCGCTGGAGAGCGACGGCTTCTTTGTCGTGCAGACTGCGGGCGGCGAAGCGTTCACGCGCGATGGCCGTTTCGGTCTCGACGAGCAGGGTCAGCTGATCACGCGCAATGGCGAACTCGTGATGGGCGACGGCGGTCCGATCACGATCGATCCGGCGGGCGGAGCTCTCTCGGTTTCGCGCGAGGGGTCGATCAGTCAGGATGGCGTCGTGCTGGGCACGTTGAGGGTATCGACCTTCCAGACGCCAGGCGGACTGGAGCGCATCGGCTCCAACCTCTGGCGCGCCACGGACGAGGCGCCGCAGCCGGCGACGAGCCCCAGGGTTGCCGCCGGCTTCATTGAGGGTTCGAACGTCAACGCCGTGCTTGAGCTGACCGAGATGATCGAGATCAGCCGCGCCTACACGTCCGTTTCAAAAATGATCGCGCAGGCAGACGAGCTGCGCGGGACATCGATCGACAAGCTGGCCCGAGTTGGCTGACGACTCTAGGAGACGCAGATGCGCGCACTGAACACTGCCGCGACGGGCATGCAGGCCCAGCAGCTCAATGTCGAGGTGATCGCGAACAACATCGCGAACATGAACACGACTGGCTTCAAGCGCCAGCGCGCCGAATTCCAGGACCTGCTCTACCAGAATGTGGAACGCATGGGCGTTCAGTCGTCGGATGCTGGCACCATCGTGCCGACAGGCGTGCAGGTGGGCGTCGGCGTCAAGGCGGGATCGGTCTATCGCGTGACGGAACAGGGTTCCATCACCCAGACGCAGAACCTTTACGACGTCGCCATTCAGGGCGAAGGCTATTTCATCGTGCAGCTGCCCGATGGCCGCGACGCCTATACGCGGGCCGGCAATTTCTCGCTGTCTGCTGACGGACAGGTGGTAACGGAAGACGGCTTCATCGTCGCACCGGGCATCACTGTGCCGCAGGATGCGGTGGGCATTTCGATCAACCGGCAGGGCGTGGTGCAGGTGATCATGGCCGACGGCAGCGCGCCCCAGGAAGTGGGCGCTCTGGAACTGGCGCGCTTCGTCAATCCGGCTGGACTTGATGCGATCGGCGACAACTCGTTCCTCGAGACGCCTGCATCCGGAGCGGCCAATCGCGGCCTGCCCGGCTCGGTGGGCTTTGGCACTGTGCAGCAGGGCTTCCTCGAGACATCAAACGTCAACGCGGTGACGGAGATCTCCGCGCTTATCACGGCGCAGCGCGCCTACGAGATGAACTCGAAGGTCATCACGACGACCGACGAGATGCTCCGCTCCACGACCAACCTGCGGTAAGGTTCATGACCCGCATCGCCGCCCTCGTCTTCGCTGTTCTGGTGCTGGCGCCTGTTGCAGGCGCGCAGGCGAAGCAGGTGAGCGGCGACTGGATCAAGCTTGGCGATGTGGCGCCGGTGACGGGCGAGGCGGCGGGTATCCTGATCGGGCCGGCGCCGCCTGTCGGCCAGACGCTGTCGCTGGATCCGGCCTTTCTGATTTCGACTGCGAAGAGCGCGGGCGTACTGCTTGCCATTCCGCTGGATACCGCCGTGATGGTAACACGCACGGGCAGTGCGACGCTGGCGAATGTGGCGCGCGCGGCCAATCCGGCGCGGCAGGTCGCTGGCGATGCGCTGGATGGTCAGGTTCTGGTGCTGGTACGCGATGTACCGCGCGGCGGCGTGATTACGGATGTCGATCTTGGCTGGCAGGCGGCCAATCCGGCGCGGCCGGTGCGCAATGGCGTCGATGCGGACGCCGCTGTCGGCATGGAGGCGCGTCGCCTGCTGAAGGCAGGACAACCGCTGCAGGCGGCCGATCTCAAGGCTGCTGCCGTGATCCGCAAGGGCGATCCGGTGACGCTCATCTATGCGACGGCGGGCGTGAAGCTGACCGTCGACGGTGTCGCGCAGAACGAGGCCGCGAAGGGCGAAGCCGTGCGCGTGCTCAACAGCTATTCCAGGCGTACGATCGAAGCCGTGGCGCATGCGCCCGGCGAGGCGCGGGTCAACTGAGGCAAATGCAATGAAGACGACAATCACCACGGGCGCCGGATTTGCCGCGCTGCTGCTTGGCGGATGTGCAGGGCTGGGCGATGTGGTCGCGCCGCCGCAACTGACCCAGATCCAGAACCCGGCGACAATTGCCGGATCGCAGCGCGTTTCCATGCCCCTGCCTGCGCCGACGATGGAAACAGCTGCGCCGAATTCGCTGTGGCGCACGGGCGCACGCTCCTTCTTCAACGACCAGCGTGCGGCCAAGATCGGCGACATTCTCACCGTGAACATCGAGATCCAGGACTCCGCGCAGGTGAACAACACGACCGCGCGCAGCCGCACATCCAACACGGAGGCCGGAATTCAGGCGCTGGCCGGCCTTGAGGGCAATCTTGTCGGGTCGGGTGTCTCGCTCGATCCGGCGGTCGGGTTTGATTCCACCACCAGTTCAAATGGCACGGGATCGGTGAACCGTCAGGAGACAGTAAACCTGACGGTCGCAGCCGTGATCACGGACAGGCTGCCGAACGGAAATCTGGTGATCGGCGGCAGCCAGGAAGTGCGCATCAACAACGAGCTGCGCGAACTGCTGGTGTCGGGCGTGATCCGTCCGGAGGATGTGGCGGCGGACAATACGATCGAACACACCAAGATCGCCGAGGCGCGCATCTCGTATGGCGGCCGCGGCGACATCAGCCAGGTCCAGCGCGACAAGTATGGCAAGCTGCTCTACGACCAGATCGCGCCGTTCTAGCAGCAAGCGTTCCTCGCAGCAGGACAGTCACAGGTCTTGAGTGAGTGTCGCTGCGTCAAGGAGGAAGCCCTGAGTGTCTCGACGCCAGTCACGTTTTCATCGTCGGATCCTTCACACACGGTCAAGGCGTCCAGCGACAGATCGCAGGAACCACGGCAGAGGGCCGCACGTCTGTCACACAGCGAAGCCTCAGGCGACGCGGCGCCAGATCTGAGCATCGTCCGCAACGCGCGCCACAATTCTGCAATTTCCTGGATACGCTTCCCCATCTCGATCGTCGTGTCGGGCTTCCTGTTCATCTTCACGACGAGCATGATCGGCCTGGCCTGGCTTGCCGCCATGGTGCTGATCGAAATTTTCGCATGGCGTGTGCGTGACCGCGTTATCGCAGGCGATCATCGCTTTCAGACGATGCATGTGCTGGCGATCGGCCTGGTTGGGATTGCGTGGGTCGCGCTCGGCCTCCTGCTGTGGTTCAGCGGGGAGGAAGTTGCGCGGATTGCGGGCCTTGTCGCGCTGTTTTCGGCGGCCTTCTATGGTGTTGCTGGCTGCTACAAGAGCGGCCCCATCCTGATCGCGGCAGTCGCTCCACACCTTCTTGCGCTCGTCGTGATCCTCACAGGCTTCGCCTGGTCAACGCTAGAATTCTGGCCAGCGCTGCTGACGACGTTCGCCACGCTCGGGGCATGCGCGACGGTTACCTTTACAGCGCAGGCCCTGCACCGTTCCGATCGCAATCTCGAGGCGGCCAATGCCGACCTTAGATCTCTCACGCATCGGCTCACTCTTGCTGCAGAGCGCGAGCGTGACGCAAACATGGCAAAGGACGCCCTGCTCGCAGATGTCAGCCACGAGATCCGCACGCCGCTCAATGGCATCGTCGGGCTGGCAGCCACGCTCGAGACGGACGCGCTCAGCGCCCGTGACAAGCGCTCGGTCGAGGTGATCCGCCAGGCGGGCGACATGCTTGAACGGCTGGTGTCGGATGTCCTCGATGCCGCAGCCCTTGGCTCGGGAAGAATCCAGCTCCAGGCGAACAGGTTCGATCCCGCGAACCTCGCTGAATCGGCCACGCTGCTGATGGATGCGGAGGCGCGCAGCAAGGGCCTGTCACTGACGCTGGCCGTCTCGCCGGACACGCCGAAACACCTGCTCGGCGACGATGTCAGGATTCGGCAGATCATGCTCAACCTGTTGTCCAATGCGATCAAGTATACCGAGACGGGCGGTGTGCGGCTGTATGTCGGGATCGAGGACGTCGGCGCGGATACGGCAATGGGTGAGGATGCTCATCCTCAACTGCGCCTTCGCGTCAGCGATACGGGGCCAGGCTTTGACTCATCGTCGCAAGAGCGGCTCTTTGAGCGCTTCGAGCGGGGCCAGCAACCCGAGAGCGATTCACATGGCGGTCTGGGTCTGGGGCTCGCCATCACACAAACGCTTGTCGATGCGCTCGGCGGCGAAATTCATGTCAGGAGCACGCTGGCGACCGGAAGCGTCTTCGAAGTCGTGCTGCCGCTGGCATATGCGCAGCCGACAGAGGAAGGGAGCGCCGGGATCGCGCCGCGACCATCCCCAGCCTCGCCCTTTGCGGATCGCGAGCACCCGCTTCGCGTTCTGCTCGTGGAAGATCACCCCATCAACCGCGTTGTTGTAACGACCATGCTTGACGCCATCGGCGCCGAGACGACGGTCTCGGTCAACGGACGCGAGGCCGTGGACGCGGCGAGCCGCAGCCGCTTCGACGTCATCCTCATGGATCTGCTGATGCCTGTGATGGACGGGCTGGAGGCGGCGCGCGCGATAAGGCTTCACGAAAGCGAAGGCGATCAGCCGCCCTGCGCCATCGTCATGCTGACCGCCAGCGCCCTGCCGTCTCAGGCTGGCCTCGCACAACAGGCCGGCTGCAATGCATTGCTCATCAAGCCGGTTACGCCAGGAAGACTGATCGAGACGATCGCAAGCGTACTGCCTGCAAAGGGAACAGCGGTAGCCCGTTCGCCAGGCAGCTAGATCAGGTCGCATCCCGGGCTTGTCTGAAGCCGCCGCCTGACCGTCTCAAGCCGCGTTGCGCCTTGCGGCCTTCTTGACCTTGTTGATCGCGTAGGAACGCTTGAGACGCGACAGGTGGTCGATGAAGAGCGTGCCCTGCAGGTGATCCATCTCGTGCTGGATGCAGACGGCGTACATGCCTTCAGCCCATTCCTCGATCTGCTCGCCCTTGTAGTTGAGGTAGCGGAG
This sequence comes from uncultured Alphaproteobacteria bacterium, assembly GCA_903842595.1. Taxonomy (GTDB): domain Bacteria; phylum Pseudomonadota; class Alphaproteobacteria; order Caulobacterales; family Hyphomonadaceae; genus UBA7672. The sequence goes on along the minus strand of CAIMMO010000142.1, from coordinate 30,511 downwards.
CTTCACGCGCTTTGGGCGTTCGACCTCGTCGAAGAAGTCGGGGACTGAGAGGCAGCCTTCTTCGTAGGCCTGCTTGTCGCCTTCGAGTTCGAGGATTTCAGGGTTCACGAAATAGCGCGGTGCGGGCTCCTCGCCCTCTTTCGCCAGATCCATCACGATGACGCACTGAGGCACGCCGATCTGTACGGCGGCCAGGCCGATGCCGGGGGCCGCGTACATCGTCTCGAGCATGTCGTCCATGAGCGCGCGCGTCTCGTCGGTGACCGCAGCGACGGGTTTGGAGACCTGCTTCAGGACCGGGTCCGGGACGGTGAGGATGGGACGGATTGCCATGAGGGCTAGCTATGGATGGGCGGAAGGAACGTCAAGTGAAAGGCGGCTGTAAGCCCAGCCAAAGGGCGCTTTTTGGCTGTCATTCGGCGGCCTGGATGGCGGCCGGGCGGCGGGCGGCCAGACGGGCGCCCAGAGTGATCATCGGGCGCTCGACGAGCCGGTAAAGCAGGTCGGATGCGACCAGCGTGGTGAGTACGGTTCCGGCGCCGACCAGGATACGCGCAGGGGTTTCCGCCAACGTGAGCTTGTCGGTCATAACCCAGGCGACCAGCATCATCATCGGCATGTGGACGAGGTAGACCGAATAGGACCGGGCGCCGAGATAGGCTGCGAGCGGGGATGCGAACAGCTTGTCCATTGCAGATGCAATCGCGTGCGGCCGGCCTCCGGCGAGGCGCCATGCCTCGGCGCGGGCGAGATAGACGAGCATCGCGCCCCAGATCGCGAGCCAGAGTGCGTCGCGATAGATGACGCCAAGCGCCAGCAGGAGCGGGATGACTTCCGGGCCGATGGCCATGGCGCGGATGCACTCGAAGCTGAGGCGGGAGGCGATGCCGATCAGGAAGACAAAGGCGGCCGCAGGCAGGAAGGACGGGGCGATGTAGTCCCCGAACAGGTCGAAATGCCATGCGACGCCCGTCACGCCGACTGCTGCGACAGTCGCCATCCGGAAGCGCGGATTTGCGACGAGCCAGACGAAGGCGGGAGCGACGAGGTAGAACTGCCATTCGAGCGACAGGCTCCAGGCTGGGCCAAGGATCGCGGTCGAAGTGTTTGGCCAGATGCTGTCGGGCATGACGCCCTGCATCAGCGTTAGATGGAGGACGGCCTGCTGCAGCGGCCGGCCGGCGACGGTGTCGACATGCCCGTGCAGGACATCGTCGTAGTAGAACAGGGGATCAGCCGTCCACGGCGCATGATCCTCGGCCCAGACGCCGAACGGCAGCGCAAAGAAGGCGATCATCAGGATAACGAGGTAGACCGGGAAGATCCGGAAAACGCGGCGCACCAGATATTGCCGATAGGGCTCTGGCTTGCCGGTCACGAGGCCGGCGATGACGAAGCCTGAAATCGCGACGAAGACCATCACGGCAGAATCGCCGATCGCCGGGAACCACGTCATCGGCCCTTGGTCACGCGCAAGTCCGGTGAACTGGACGACGTGCCAGGCGACGACGGCCCAGGCGAGCCAGGCTCGCAAGCCTTCGATGGCAGTGAACCTTGGCATTCCCCGCTCCGACAGTCCCCCGTCTGCAGGCGCTGCAAGATGGGGGCCGCGGGCGCTGGGTTAACTTCGTGCTCGCATGGGCTGGCCTGTGGCGGCGGCTACTTCCTGCGGCCGCTTCCAGCTGCTTGCGGAAGGAGGCCCTCGAGAAGCGGGGCGTCGGATTTTGGCGCTGCATCGGCGAGCGCGGCCTGGATGGGCCGGGCGGTGACGGTTACTTCGGTGGGCGCCTCGATGGAACGATCCTCGGTCGGGATCTGCAGCTCCTCGAACTTCCGCAATTGCGGCACGACCTTGCGGTCGTAGGAGCCGACCATGTCGTTGTAGCTGCCGATGGCCTTGTCGAGCCCCTGCCCGACCTTGCCCATGTGCTCCGTCATCTTGGCGAGGCGCTGGTAGAGTTCGCGGCCGAGCTCCACGGCCTGCTGGGCGTTGAGCGCCGCCTGCTCCTGCCGCCAGCCATAGGCGACGGCCTTGGCCAGCGCGATGAGCGTCGAGGGCGTGACGATGATGACGGAGTTCCTGGCCGCAAAGTCGAAGATCTCACGGTCATGTTCCAGCACTGCAGCGTAGAAATTCTCGCCGGGCATGAACATGGCGACGAAGTCGACGCGGTCGGAGAACCCTTTCCAGTAGTCCTTGCGCGCAAGGCTGGTGACGTGGGCGCGAACCTTGGCGGCGTGGCTGGCGAGGAACTGCGCCTTCTTCGCGGGATCGTTTTCGCTGGAGGCGGCCAGATAGTCGTCGAGCGAGACCTTCGAGTCGATCACCAGCTCGCGCCCGCCAGGCATGCGGATGATGACGTCGGGCCGGATCTTGCCCTTGTCCGTGTCGGACGAGGTCTGCTCGGTGAAGTCGGCATAGGGCGAGAGGCCGGACATCTCGAGTACGTTGCGGAGCGTCTCCTCGCCCCAGCGGCCGCCATGGCGCGTGGTGGAGAGGGCGCTCGCGAGTTTGCCGGCGGCGCTTTCGGTCTTGCGCACGCTCTCGCTGACGCCGCGGATCTGCTCCTCCAGCTTGGCGCGGTCTTCCGCGCTCATCTTCTGGATCTCGTCGACCTTCTTCTGGAACTGACCGAAGCTTTCGTGGATCGGCTTCAGCATCTTGCCGAGTTCGCCCTCCGCACCTTCCTTGTGCTTCTTCAGCGTCTCGTCGGCGATCTGCACAAACTGCTGTTGTGACTTGAGAAGCGCAGCATCGGCAAGCGCCCTGAAACGCTCCTCGCTCTCCTTCTGCATCTTCGCGAGGTTCTCTCGCTCGCGAGCCATGGAGGCGTCGCGCTCGGTCATCTTGGCGGCATCGGCTGCCTGTGCGCGTTCTGCCGCCTCGGCGCGGCGGCGCAGGTCATCCCGTTCGGACTTCAGGTCCGAGATCTCGCGCTGGCGCTCTGCAAGTTCGGACGCGAGGTGGGCCGTGTCCGGCGGCTTGCGCTGTGAAAACACGAATGCGGCAGCCGCCGCGGCAAGCGCGATCAGCCCCAGAACGATGTGCAGGATGTCCAATGTCATCGCGGGAGTTTAGGTTCCTTGTTTGTTCCGAGCAAGCGGCAGGCGAACAAGGTCGCGCGATTCGACCTGTCAGGCGAAAGCTGGCCTGGTCAGTCCCGCGCGCCGCGCTTGGGCCGCCAGCCTTCGGGCATGTAGGGATAGTTGGCAACGCCTTCGAAGGCGGCGTCAGGCACGTCGGCTCCGAACACGTCGAGCGGGTCGCGGATGCGGCGGGAGGCCAGCCTGGCGTTGCGGGCGGCGGCCCTGATCTGGTCGCGCATCAGCCACATGCCGATGCCGACGCCGACGCCGACAGCCGCCACGGTCAGCAGCACAGGAACATGTTCGCGTTTCACCATGGGACGCCCCACCCGTTCTTTCTATCGCCGCGAAGCCATCGCAGCTGCAATCGTGCCATCGTCCAGATGGTCCAGTTCGCCGCCGACGGGAACGCCGTGGGCGAGCCGCGTGACCTTCACCGGAAGATGCGCCAGCCTATCGGTGATGTAGTGAGCCGTTGTCTGCCCGTCCACAGTCGCATTCAGGGCCAGGATTACTTCGCGCACATCTGGATGGCTTGCCCGCTCCACCAGGCCTGAAATGTTGAGGTCTTCGGGACGTATGCCGTCGAGGGCAGAGAGGGTTCCGCCGACAACGTGATAGCGCCCGCGAAAGACACCGGCACGCTCCATTGCCCACAGGTCGCCCACCTCTTCCACCGCGCAGATGATCGATCCATCCCGTCCCGGAGCGGCACACACCGCGCAGGGGTTCACCGTGTCGAAGTTTCCGCACTGGCGGCAGACCTCGACCTTGGCTGCGGCGTCTGCCAGGGCGGCGGCCAGCGGGTTGAGCAGCTGGTCGCGCTTCTTCATCAGGTGCAGTGCGGCGCGCCGGGCAGAGCGAGGCCCAAGCCCCGGCAGCTTGGCCAGGAGGTCGATCAGGCGGATGATTTCCGGGCCGGCCGAGCGGTTGATCATGGAGACGGGCCTGCTGCTGCGATCCCCTGCACATAGGCGTCCGGAGCGTCGCTGGAAACGCCCGGCGGCGCGCTATTTCGCCTTTTGGGCCTGGCGCGCCTCGGCGGACAGCTCCTCGAAATCCTGGCGCAGGATGTAGGCGCGGACGAAATCGACAGCGACAACGCGCTCGATATAGCTGGCGAACATCCAGTCGATGTCACGGCGGGAGACGAGGCCGCGGCGCGTCAGGCCGGACACGAATTCGAGGAAGTTGAGCAGGTCGATCAGCTCGCTCTCGAGCGGTTTGGGCATGCCGGGGGTTGCCAGCTCCTCGCGCAGGGTGGCGAACTCTGGCGCCTCGTGGTTGGCAAGCACGAAACGGATGCGGCGGTAGCGGTCGGATTCAAAGAAGCTCTTGTAGAGTTCGCGCACCTGCTCCGTCTGGCGCATGCGCTCTGAGCGGAGATAGCGGAACAGGCCGAATATGCCGGCCAGAAGCGCGGCGAGGAAGGTGAAGGCCGACGCCCAGTTACGCGCCAGCTCCGACCAGTAAAGGGAAGCGTCCCCGCTGCCCGCAAAACTCGACCCGAATTCCACGCGAACACTCCCCTGTTGCGTCCCTGGGGGGCTCTATGTAGCCGCCCGGAGCCATGCCGTCAGCAGGCCTCAGCTTGTCTTCAGCTTTTTGCAGAGATCGCCCGCGGGTGTGGTGGCGCGCCACTCGTATTCGAGGTGGTGCAGATCGGCAACGCGCTGGCCGTTGCGTGTCGCGGGCACGAAATCCTGCGCGGCGAGGCAGCGGAGGGTTGGTTCGAGGAAGCTCGGGTCGGTGCATTCGCCATCGCCATCCACCATGCGGCCCTGCGCATCTATCTTCAGGTCCATCTGGCAGCAGGCGGAGAGCTGTTTCGCACGGGCCCCCCTGGGCCAGCGACAGGCATCAGGCCGGAATCCGCCGGCGAACTGGGCTTCGGTTCTGGCTTTCGGAGTTGCGGTTTGCGCGAGGCCTGCGGCCGAGAGGCCCGCGACGGCGGCGATACATGCGAGGGCGAGCCGGATGCGCATGGGGACACGATCACACGTCAACGCATGCGGAGAAAGACCCCTCCTGCCCGCCGCCTGCCGGTGGCGGACAGGTGGGTCTGGCTCAACGTCCGCTGGTCCTGATTGCACGCGCGATCATTTCGCGCTGTGTGTTGCGGCATGGAAATCAGCCTTCTCTCGGTGCTCGACTATGCGGGCGTTGCGACTTTCGCCGCGTCAGGGGCGCTGATGGCGGCGCAGAAGCGGCAGGATGTCGTCACCTTCATCTTCTTTGCGGCGATCACGGGCGTGGGCGGCGGCACGTTGCGCGACCTCCTGATCGGCGCGCCGGTCTTCTGGGTGCAGGACGCCGGCTATGTGATCGTCTGCTCGGTCGCGGCGATACTCGTCTACCTGACGCGCGGCCGCGGCGTGCACGGGCAAACGCTGCTCTGGCTCGATGCGGTGGGGCTGTGCGTCTACGCCTGCGTCGGCGCGGCGAAAGCGCTGTCGCTGGGCGTCGATCCAGTGATCTGCGTGGTGATGGGGGCGCTGACGGCGACCTTCGGCGGCATCATCCGCGATGTGCTGGCGGGCGTGCCTTCGATCCTGTTGAGCCGCGAACTCTACATAACGCCGGCAATCGTGAGCGCGTCGGTGTTCGTCACGCTGCGGCTGCTGGGCATTGACTGGACATGGGCCAGCGGCATCGCTGTGGCGCTCGGGTTCGTGGTACGCGCGGGCGCGATCAGGTGGAAGTGGCACATGCCGGCGTTTCAGCCGCCGGCAGGCCGTGATCCGTCCTGACGATCAATCGTCCCGGATCGTGCGTTCCTTGCGCTCGTGGCGTTCCTGCGCCTCGAGGCAGAGGGTGGCGATCGGGCGGGCTTCGAGGCGCTTGATGCCGATCGGCTCGCCGGTCTCCTCGCAATAGCCGTACTCGCCAAGCTCGATCCGGCGGATGGCCGCATCGATCTTGGAGATCAGCTTGCGCTCGCGATCGCGGGTGCGCAGTTCGAGGGCGCGATCGGCCTCTGACGACGCGCGGTCGACGAGGTCCGGGATCGGCGCCACGTTTTCCTGCATGCCGTTGATCGTCTCGCGATTGCCCTGAAGGATTTCGTCCTTCCAGGCCTGCAGCTTTTCCTTGAAGTATTTGAGCTGCTTCTTGCCCATGTAGGGTTCGTTCTCGGTCGGGCGGTAGGTCGCCGTCTTGGAACTCATGTCGCAAACTCCATGGCGAACCTCCCCTGGCCGCCTTCGATGGGCGCGCTGTATAGCCTGTGCGCCCGACCCCGTAAACGCCCCATCACACGCGTCGGGCGATTGAAATCGTTACAATTTTAGGCTTGTGCCTGTTCCCGTGGCAGTTGCGGTGAGCATACGCTCATTCATGCGGCGAATGACGCAGTGCGGCATCGCCTGGCGGAGGCAAGTCAGGCCGGTTCGTTCGCCCGTTCGAGCTTGGCGGCCTCGACGGCGACACGGACCTCTGCCCAGTTGAGGGTGTCGTCGAGCCCGAAATCGCCGGTGGCTTCTCTCTGCTCCGCGAGCGCCCCCTGGAGCAGGGTCAGATGGCGCGTTGTCGGCCCCTCGCCGAGCAGGGCGACCTGGAGACGGTCGAGCGCATCAAGCATGCGGCGCCCCTTGCGCAGGGCGCGCGCGCGCGCTTCGGGGCCGCCAATGCCCTGCAGCGCCATAAGTGCGGAAATGCTGGAGACGCCAGCTGCACCCGACACCGCGGAAGCAGCTGCGCGCGGCGCCGCGCCGCCGATGTTCAGCAGTTCGCCAAAGCCTTCCGCTGCGGTCTTTGCTCCGCTGCTGGAGGCCGAAGCCGCAGCTGATGGGGTGGACGTGACCTTCATGGCCGGCAGATTTGACCCACTTGGTTAACGACCCCTTAAGCATCATTTCCCGGCCGGAAACTTTGCTTAAGGCTTTGTTGCCGATTGGGGAGGCATCCTCCGGGTGAACAACGCTGCGGCCAGAATGGTCGGATGATTTCCCATCACCCGTATTCCGGTATTCCATGCGCGCGCTCGTTTCCGCTTGTCTTTGTCTGCTGTCCGCCACCGCGCTGGGCGCCCAATCCTTTTGGGGAATGGCGCATGCCGGCACGCGGCTCAAGGACATCATCGATGTCGAGGGCGTGCGCGACAACCAGCTGATCGGCTATGGCATCGTCTTCGGCCTCAACGGCACGGGCGACTCGCTCCGCAACTGCGCCATGCTGCAGCAGAGCCTCGAATCCATGCTGGAGCGGCTGGGTATCAACACCCGTGATGCGACGCTCAACACCAAGAACGCAGCCGCCGTGATGGTGACCGCGAACCTGCCGCCCTTCGCCGCCAACGGCACGCGCATCGACGTGACGGTTTCGGCGGTTTGCGATGCACAGAGCCTCGAGGGCGGCACGCTGCTGGCGACGCCGCTGCTGGGCGCCGACGGCCAGGCCTATGCGGCGGCGCAGGGATCGGTCGCCGTGGGCGCATTCACCGCCTCGGGCAATTCAGGCACCTCGCTGACCCGCAACATTCCCACCAATGGCCGGGTGCCGAACGGCGCGACGATCGAACGCGAGCTGCGCTTTGACTTTGCAGCGCAGGGCGAACTGCGCCTGTCGCTGCGCAATCCTGACTTCACGACGGCCTCGCGCATCGCCGGCGCGATCAACGCCTTTGTGGGCACGGAGGCTGCCGCCGCCATGGACCCGGCCACCGTGCGCCTGCGCCGGCCGACCAGCTTCCGCGACATGTCGAGCTTCATCGCGCAGATCGAGGGGCTGGAGATCGAGCCTGAGCAGCGCGCCCGCGTGATCATCAACGAGACCACGGGCGTCATCGTGATGGGCGAGAATGTGCGCGTCTCCACCGTCGCCATCGCCCAGGGCAACCTCACCATCCAGGTTCAGGAGACGCCTGGCGTCGCCATGCCGAACTCCTTCACCAACGCGCCGCCCGTTGTCGTCCCCCAGACGGATGTCGCGGTGGCGGAGGATGTTGCCAAACTGGCCATCCTCGGCGGCAATGGCGTGCCGCTGCGGGAGCTGGTTGGCGGGCTGAATGCGCTGGGTGTCAGCCCGCGCGACCTGATCGTGATCCTGCAGGCGTTGAAGGCGTCCGGCGCTCTGCAGGCCGACATCGAGGTGATGTGATGTCCGAGCTGGGTCTGCCTGCCCTGCCGACTGAACTGCTTTCGCAGAAGAAGGCGGCGCCCAACGTCGCCGACGTCAAGACACGCGCCCAGGCCGAACAGGTGGCGCAGCAGTTCGAGCGCATGTTCATCGCGGAGATGCTGGGCCCGATGTTCGAGGGGCTGGAGACGGACGGCCCCTTCGGCGGCGGCAATGCGGAGGCAACCTTCCGCCCCATGCTGATCGACCAGTATGCCGAAGCCATCGCCAAGGGCGGCGGCGTCGGCATCGCCGAATCAGTCCTCAAGGAGATCCTCAAGATGCAGGGGCTGGAATGACCATGAACCAGCAGTCAGGCGACATCGATGAGCGTGCCGAACAGCTTGACGCCATGACGCGGCGGCTGGTGCGGCTCATCGGCGCTGAGGCGGAAGCCGTGCAGGCCCACCGCCTGTCCGCCGCGAACGCCGATTGGGACGAGAAGGAGCGCCTTGTGCACGCCTGGCGGCTTGAGGTCGCGCGGATCAAGGCCAACCCGGCTCTGCTTGCGGGAATTTCAGCTGCCCGGAAGGCGTCGCTGAAGGACGCGTCGCGAGAGCTGGAAGCCATGCTCGAAGCACATGCTGTCGCGTTGTCTGCGTCGAAGGCCGTAACGGAAGGTCTGGTGCGCTCCATTGCAGCTGAAGTGGCGGCGGTGCGCAGCGCTCCGGCGGGGTATGGACGTACGGGCAGCTTCAACAGCAACGCCCCACGGCAGGCCTCTGGCGTGGCGCTGAACGCCAAAGCCTAGGTCAGGCTCGGATCAGTCTTCTTGCGTCAGGACGAAATCGTTTCGGAACATGCACGTCCAGCATGCGTTTGACGCTGTTTTTTGTGTGATGGACGTATTGCGCTCTTGATCTCTGGCGGCTACCGGCAAAGAAAGGAACGTCGCTGGGGAGCGTAGGCGGAATGCCGGAATCTGTGTGCCGGGCAATCCGCAGTTTTGTTACGGAAGCGGCTCGATGAAGCATCGTCGCAAGCGCCGAATTCCATTTGCAGCCTATGCAGCCCTCATTTTCAACGGAGCGCTGTGCGCTACGCCATTCATGGCAGCGCATCTGATTTCACAGGCCTATGGCGACAAGCGGCCGGCTTTCCAGACAACGCCCGAGGCCATCACCGCGACGCGCCAGGCGATGGACGATCGCTTCGAAGCCATTTCGCTGACGGAAGATGCAGCGCCCCGCGACGTCTGGTCGGACCTTGTGCGGACCGCCCTGGAAGAGCGTGAAATGGCGCGTGTGCGCGGCCTCCTCCTGAGCGCGTCTGCCATGCTGGACGGCAAGGACGGGGAAGCCCTTCGCGCCCGGATCGCCGTGGCTGACGGCGGTGGCGATGACGCCATGCTGCAGGCGGCGCTCGCCTATCTGCCGTACGACGTGCAGGACGCCTACGAGCGTCAGACAAAGTCGATCGTTTCGATGTTCAGCGCCTCGGCCCCGGCGTCCGCCCTGCCGAGCGCCAGCCCCGCCCTCGCCCGCATCGAGCCAGAGCTGGAGGCAAGCAGCGCCATGGCGACGGTTTTGATCGAGGACGAGATCGAACCGCGCGTGGCCACCAACCGGCTGGGCGACCTTCGCCAGCACACGCTGGCGGCTGTCGGCTGGGCCAACGACGACAACACCGACATTCCAGCATTCGTGCTGTCGGGCATCGGCCTGATCCTGGCGGACCCCGAAGCCCGCGAGGGGGCCTCCGTCGCGATGTCGACGTTGCGCACGCGCACCCAGGCGCCTGTCCCCTTCAAGCTCTATCTCACCAAGCGCATCGAGGAGATCGTGCCGGTGGCAGAGGTGAAGCGCCTGCTCAGCGCAGAGCTGGGCAATGAGCTGCGCTATACCTCGGATGCTCAAGCCGTGGTCGAACGTGTGTTCCGCACCGCTATTGACCTGCAGAAGCTGGAGCCGCTGCTCGCCGAATTCCGCATCCTGCGCGAGATCTCGCATGACACGTCGGTCGAGTCCGCGATCGCCATCGTGAGCCGCGTGCAGGACGGGGTGGACCTTCGCGCTGCTGGTCTTGTTGCGGCCGCGGGCGGCGACCGGGCGGTGGCGCTGGAGCATCTCGACGGCGACAACCTGCTGGAAACCGCGCGTACGGCGATCCCGATGACCAACGCACTTAAGCTTCAGCTCGCCGGCATTGCGGCGTGCCTTGCGCTTCTGGCGTTTGTCGCGCTGACGACGTTCTGGAAATCGTTCACCCGCAGCCGCCCCGTGCGGAAGAGCGCGGTGTATCTGATGGAAGAGCATCCGGCCTGAGGCCGGGCTTCGCATGAATTGCGAGCGTTGAGGGAGACGCTCTCCTGCCCCGCCCCTCTCAGGCGTTAGCGACAGCACGGCATCAGCCTACCCCAGCATCGGAGACTGATGCCGACGCAGGGTCTCTCCTCCTGACACAGGGAGATCTGGCCTCCTGACACAGGGAGATCTGGATTGGAGGGCTGAGCTCGCTGTTAGGGAGCCGCCGTCAGCAGCGCCGCGTGTCCCATCGCGTCCGTGCCCTGAAGGCCGAAGGCGCCGATGATGCCGACGATGATCATCTGGACGGCGAGCGCCGACAGGATGACGCCGAAGATGCGGGTGATGGCGCCGGCGATCTGGTCACCCATGACACGGATCAGCGGGCCGGCGGCGAGGAAGATCAGCCCGGCAAGGACCAGGTTCGCGCCTATGGCGAAGGAGACGATGCCGATGCCCACCGGGTCGCCGTCGGCATTCTGCATGTAGAGCATGGCGGAGGCGATCGAGCCGGGGCCCGCAATCATGGGGATCGCGAGCGGGAAGACCGAGACATCTTCGAGACGACCGGAAGCCTCCTCGTCCGCAAGTACCTGGTCGGCACGGGTCTTCTGCCGCGCCTGGCGTTTTTCGAAGACCATTTCGAGTGCGATAAGGAAGAGCAGCACACCGCCGGCAACCCGGAAGGCGTCAAGCGAAATGCCGAGCGCGCCAAGCAGCCAGGCGCCTGCGAAGGCGAAGAAGAACAGGATCAGGCCCGCGACGAAGACGGATTTCAACGCCATCCTGCGGGCGTAGGCCGAACCGCCCGGGGCGGTCAGCGAGGCGAAGATCGGGGCCACGCCGGGCGCGTCGATCAGCACAAAGAAGGTGACGAAAGCGGCCACCGCCTGCTCGATCTGGAGGGCGTTGAGCACGATGGGTCAGTTCGGGCGCAGCAGCGCAAGCAGGGACTGCGGCGCCGTGTTGGCGATGTTGACGGCCGCGGCGGACAGCTCCTGCTTGACCTGCAGCGCCTGGATCAGTGCGGCTTCGGCGGCAAGATCCGTATCGACCATTCGCCCGACGCCGGCGGCGAGCGCATCGGCGAGGCGGGCGACAAAGCCCTTCTGCGCCTCGATACGGCGACGCTCGGCGCCCATGGCGGCAAGCTCGTCGCCAAGATTGGCCATCGAATCCTCGAGCAGCCTGTGCGTGTCGACGGCGGAATGGGCGGTGCTGAGCGCAGTGGTGGAAGGCATTGCGAGAATGACGCCGCCGCCTGGCATGAGGTTGCGGCCTTCGAGCGTGACGGTCTGGGAGGCTTCGGAATCGGCAATGAAGGATACCCCGTTGGGCTTGGACCCATCGAGCAGGTTGGCGCCGTCGAATGAGGCGTTGCGGATGAAGGTCTGCATCATCGCCATCTGCGTTTCGTACTGTTGCTGCAGGGCGATACGCTGGTTGTCGTCGAGAGCTCCGGTCATCGCCTGGGCGGCGGTGGCCTTCATCGCTCCGAGCTGCTTCAATATCTGCTCACCACCAGCGATGGCAGTATCAGAGATCGATTCGGCGCGGCTCAGGCTCATGGTGACGGCGTTGAGCGTGCCGCCCATCCCACGCATCACGGCGGCAGCATGATAGGACGTTGCGTCGTCGCGCGCGTTCTGGACCCTCAGGCCCGACGCCAGACGCGTGTCCGCCGCCGATAAGTCCCTGCCTGATGACTGGAGCTGCTTCAGCGCCCCCAGCACACCTGCCGCGTTATTGATCCTGTCGACCATTTTGGCCGTCTCCGGTGGACGAAACGTGGTGAACGAATCGTCAATTCGACGGGCAATGTCGGTTCACAATCGTTAACGGGAGGTTTCCGGAACGGACTTGCCGACAACATTATGGGAAACGCCCTGCCCGATCCCGCTTGCGCTTCCGTTCGGTCAGGGGCGCAGCCTGCGGACCTGGCGAGCGAGGGGATACAAACATGCAGGACAGCCCGGCTTTCGACCGACCCTGCCCCGACTGGTATGGGCGGCCGCAGCTCGGGGTGTTCATCCACTGGGGAATGTTCGCAATCCCGGCCTATGCGCCGGCCGAGACGCCGATCAACGAGCTGTTCAAGACCGACTATGACCGCGCCATGGCGTGGTCGCCGTATGCCGAATGGTACTGGAACGCCATGCGCGTGCCCGGCAGTCCGACGGAGGCGCACCATGCGCGGGTGTATCGCGGGAAACCCTATGAGGATTTCCGGCCGGCTTTCGAGGCGGCGGCGCGATCGTTCGACGCCGGCGCATGGGCGGATCTCTTTGCCGAAGCCGGCGCCAGCTATGTCGTGTTCGTTACCAAGCACCATGACGGTTACTGCCTGTGGCCCAGCGAGGTGGCAAACCCCCACAAGCGAGACTGGACCTCGCAGCGCGACTATGTCGGCGAACTGGCGGAAGCGGTGCGGGCGCGCGGCATGCGGTTCGGCGTCTATTATTCCGGTGGCCTCGACTGGACGTTCCATTTCACACCCGTCTCCAATTTCGGCGACATGCTGGCGTGCGTGCCGACGTCGGAAGACTATTGTTCGTACGCGGACGCACAGGTGCGCGAACTGATCCGCCGCTACGAGCCTTCGGTGCTGTGGAACGACATTGCCTGGCCGTCGGCTGACAATCTGCGTGCACTGCTGACCGACTATTACGCCGCCGTGCCGGACGGCGTGGTGAATGACCGCTGGCTTGCCTCGCGCGCAGTGTTCGACGCCATGCGCGATCCGGCTGCACGCGAGGGGTTCAACACGATGGTCAGGCAGCGCATCGCAGAATCCGGAGGCGAGCTGGACAATCCCGAGCCGTTGCATTGCGACTTCCGCACGGTGGAGTACGCCGCCGGGGCAAACATGGGCGCGAAGAAATGGGAAGCCTGTCGCGGTATCGGCTGGGCGTTCGGCTACAACCGCGAGGACAAGCCAGAGAACCATCTGAGCGGCAACGCGCTGATCGAGCTCTATCGCGATACCACCAGCCGCGGTGGCAACCTTCTGATCAATGTCGGGCCGATGGCGGACGGGACAGTTCCACCGCTTCAGGAAGCGCCGCTCAAGGCACTGGGACGCTTCATCAAGGGGGGCTGAATGGCGAGAGCCGCGCCCGCCTTTCAGCGAGTGCGGCCCTTTGTTTTCGCGTAAATCGCCGAATTTCCGGGATCAGCTCCGGAACAGCGACATGATCACCTGCGGCGCCTGGTTGGCGATCGACAGGGCCTGGGCGCCGAGCTGCTGCTTGATCTGCAGCGACTGGAGCTTGGCCGATTCCTTCGCCAGGTCGGCATCGACCAGGTTGCCGACGCCTTTCTCGATGGTGTCTGACAGGCTTGAAAGGAAGGCGCGCTGTACATCAAGCGCTTTGGCCTGCGAGCCAATGGACGCCAGTTGAAGGTTGAGCTGGGTGATCGCCGTATCGATGTTGCCGGTCGCCGTGGAGGCTGCGCCGGTCGTGTTGAGCAGGTTCGCCGCGGTCGAAACCGTGGAAAGCGCGCCCGCGCCGCCAACCGTGAAGTCGCGGTTGGTGATCGTCGACGTCACTGCACCGCCCGAGACGGCGCCGGCGGCAACGCCCTGACCGAGCCAGGACCGGGCGGTGCCGGCCGTGGTGATGGTCAGTTCGTTCGAGCCGGCGACGGCTTCGGCAGCAACATAGCTGAACTGTCCGGTCGACTGGTTATAGCTCGCCGTGACACGGCCGCCCGTCTGGGTCGACACTTGGTCGAGGTAACCCTGGATCGTCATTGATGCGGTCACGTCGACCGTGCCGATGGCGACACCGTTCAGGTTGAACGTCGAGTCGTCGGCGGCAACGACAGAACCGTTGCCGACCACATAGGCAGAGAGGCCTGGCACGACACCGGCGATGACAGTCGAGTCGATCTGACGGCCAGTCGTGGCGCCCGCGATGTCGGACATCACGACGTTGAGGTTCGCGCCGCCGGCAGCGACCAGGTTGAGACCGTTGAAGGTCGCCGAGTTGGCGACCTGGTCGATCTGGGCGCGGAGGGCGTCGAAGTCCGCCTGCAGCGCGGCGCGCTGTTCGGTGGAGAGGTCAGCCGCCTGAGCGGCAACCGCCTTCGTCTTCATGTCCTTCAGGATCTTGCCGATGGAATCGCCCGCCGAAAGGGCGACATCGAGGGCCGAGCTTGCCCGGTCGATGCCATCGTTGACAGCCGAGAGCGAGGACACACGGGAGCGCTGGCCTTCAGCGATGGCGAACACGGCGCCATTGTCTTTCGCGCCGGCCACCTTGAAGCCGGTCGAGATGCGGTTCTGAACCGACTCCAGCTCGGAGTTGGTGAAGTTGAGGTTCTGAAGCGCGATCATCGCGCTGTAGTTCGTGTTTACGCTCAGCATGGTGGAAGCTCCCGCGCAGACTGGCTCTATCGCCCGGTACGGGCTTGGACGTTCCAGTTGCACTCAAGTCGCGTGCCAGTCTGTTAAGGTTAAAGGCCCCAGGAAAATCTCCTTGTTTTGAAGGGCCGGGCAGTTAACGCGGCATGCGGCGCGCTAACGCCGGGCTGATTCAAATTTACCCCTCGGCACGATTTGCCGGGCACGGACGTCTTCTCCGGTAGGCAGAAAATGATGCGCAGGTGCGAGCCGCCAGCCAGGCCCCATCGTCGCCATGCCGGACAGACGATGCGCTTTCCCGATGGACCGTGCATTCGCGGAACCGGCGCAAGCGCCAGGGGTTACAGCGCATATCCCAGAAAAACCTGGCGACCACATTTCCCTGGAAGGGAAGACAACATGCGCGTTCCAGATGCGATTTACACGGGCCTGTTCGCCGGCGCACTGATGGGGGCGCCGGCAGCCTTCGCGGACCCGGCCCGCGACAACCTCATGCGCGCTGAGGCGCAGATCGCCGCTCTCAATCCTGCGGATGCGACAGCGGCTTCGCCCGGGCATTACCAGTCGGCCCAGCTTCGTCTTGGCGAAGCCCGCCTCGCCGAGGAGAAGAACCGGGACGAGGAGTCTCTCCGGCGCTCTGAAGAAGCCTCGCTCCACGCTGAAATCGTTCAGGAACAGATCAAGCTCAGCGGTCTCGACCGGACCGTGTCGGAAATCGAACGCGGCATCGAAACGCTCCGTCGCGAGCTGGTCTCTCAGGAATCATTGTCATGAAAAACGTACTGAAAACGGCGGCTGGCATGACCGCCCTCGCGCTGGCTCTTGGCGGCTGCTTGTCGCCGCCAGAGCCGAGCCAGCGACTGCTGGCAGCGGAATCCTCGCTGAGGCTGGCCAGGTCAGACGCTGCGACGTTCGAGTCCGGACGTGCGCCTCTGGAGAAGGCCGAGGCGGCCCTCCGGGGCGCACGGACGGCCTACATGGATCGCAACGACGAGGACTACACCCACGCCGTTCGGATGGGCGAAGGCTATGTGGCGCTTGCGACATCACGCGGCGATCAGCTTGACGCAAACCGCCAGATCGAATCGCTGAACCGCGACCGGGCAAACATTGTCTCGCAAGCGCGGACGCGCCAGCTGAGTGCAGCCGAAGCGGCAACCGCAAACGCACAGGCGGCGACGGCGGCAGCCGAGGCCCGCGCCACGCAGGCGCAGGTTGTCGCAGCAGGCGCGGTTGCTGACAGCGCGACTGCGGACGCTGCACGCATGGCGGCAGAGGCGCGCACGGCGGCAGTGCTTGCCGAACTTGCGGGCTATGAACACAAGACGTCAGCGCTCGGCGTTACGCTCATCCTTCGCGACCTGCAGTTTGCATCGGCCTCCGCCGTTCTTGGCAGCGGCGCTCGGGGCCGTCTCGCTCCGCTTGCGGCCTTCCTCGCCAGGCAGCCAGCCACCCGCATACAGATCGCCGGCCATACCGACTCACAGGGGTCGGACGCCTCGAACACGGACCTGTCGGCGCGCCGCGCCGCATCGGTGGGCGCCTACCTGTCGTCGACGGGGGTGAGCACCGCCCGGATCTCCTCGGTGGGCATGGGCGAGGCAAGCCCGGTTGCGACCAATGCCACGGCTGCGGGACGTGCGATTAACCGGCGTGTTGAAGTCACGATCCTCGACTGAGCGGCGCCAGGCGTTGCGTCTTCAAAAGCAGGAAGGGCGAGGCTTGCGAGCCTCGCCCTTCCCTTTTCTGCGTAGCACTTTCAGGCGCCCGGCCGAAGCGCGGGCGAGCCCGTTAGCGGAAGAACGACAGGATCAGCTGCGGCGCCTGGTTGGCGATCGACAGGGCCTGGGCGCCAAGCTGCTGCTTGATCTGCAGCGACTGGAGCCTGGCCGATTCCTTCGCCAGGTCGGCATCGACCAGGTTCGAGATCCCCTGCTCGACCACATCGGCCAGCTTGCCCAGGAATTCGCCCTGAACGTCGAGCGCCTTGGCCTGCGAGCCCATCGTGGCGAGTTGGCTGTTGAGAGCCGTGATCGCCGTATCGATGTTGCCCACCGCCGTGGCGGCTGCGCCGGTCGTGTTGAGCAGGTTCGACGCGGTCGAAACCGTGGCAAGCGCACCCGCGCCGCCAACCGTGAAGTCGCGGTTGGTGATCGTCGAGGTCACCGAACCGCCCGAGACGGCGCCGGCGGCAACGCCCTGACCGAGCCAGGACCGGGCGGTGCCGGCCGTGGTGATGGTCAATTCGTTCGAGCCGGCGACGGCTTCTGCAGCAACATAGTTGAACTGTCCGGTCGACTGGTTGTAGCTCGCGGTGACACGGCCGCCCGTCTGGGTCGACACTTCGTCGAGGTAACCCTGGATCGTCATTGACGCGGTCACGTCGACCGTGCCGATGGCGACACCGTTCAGGTTGAACGTCGAGTCGTCGGCGGCAGCGACAGAACCGTTGCCGGCCACATAGGCGGAGAGGCCTGGCACGACACCGGCGATGACCGTCGAGGCGATCTGACGGCCGGTCGTGGCGCCCGCGATGTCAGACATCACGACGTCGAGGTTCGAGCCGCCGGCAGCGACCAGGTTGAGACCGTTGAAGGTCGCCGAGTTGGCGACCTGGTCGACCTGGGCGCGGAGGGCGTCGAAGTCCGTCTGCAGCGCGGCGCGCTGTTCGGTGGAGAGGTCAGCCGCCTGAGCGGCAACCGCCTTCGTCTTCATGTCCTTCAGGATCTTGCCGATCGATTCGCCGGCCGACAGGGCGACGTCGATTGCCGAGTTGGCGCGGTCGATACCGTCCTTGACGGAAGCGATCGAGCTCACGCGGGTGCGCTGACCTTCGGCGATGGCGAACACCGCACCGTTGTCCCGGGCGCTGGCCACCTTGAAGCCGGTCGAGATCCGGTTCTGGACCTGGCCGAGTTCTTTGTTGGTATTGCCGAGAGATTGCAGCGCGACAGACGCGCCGTAGTTCGAATTCACGCTAAGCATGACCGAAGTCTCCATTCTGGGTCGAAGACCGATCGTTTTGATCGGCCGCTGGCGCGTTTTGCGCCAACATGGGGAGACGCTAGCGTAGAGTTCTTAACTGGAGGTGTGGCCGCGGGCAGGAATGTGCTGCGAAAATCCTAACCACAACGGCGAAGTCAGCGCGCGTCAGGGTTGGTCGGCGACGGCAGCCGGCTGGGCCGGCGCGAGGCCCTGCATGATCGAGCGGTTGATGTCGACAAGCACGTCGATAGCAGCGCCCTGGCGCAGCACGGCGCTGGAATGGCGATCGATAAACAGGGACAGCGAGATGATCTGGGCGCGCAGGGATTGCGGCAGGCTGTTGCCCTCGACGGCGCAGTCTGCAGCAAGCAGGGACCACAGGCGGCGGTTGGTCGCCAGCGCCTCGGCGCGGCGGCCAATCTCGCTCTCGGGAAGGCTGGCCGCATCGATCAGGCCGCGTGTCGCCGCCGCGAAGGCGCGATACTCGGTCTGCCGCGGCGTTTCAGTCTTCCGCACCGCGGTCTGGTAGGCCTGGATCGACATCGCCGAGCAATCCCTGTTCGAAGGCTAGTAGCTTGCGGCACCTGGTGAGCGCCTTGTAGTAGTCCGCCGCCATGACTTCCCGGGAAAGCGAAACGCATTCCTTCAGGATGTCCGTGGACAGAACCGCGCCCATGAACTCGTTCAGGCGCAGCACGAACTCGTCGTAGTATTTGTTCGCCTCTGCCGGGGCGAGGTACATCATCATGATCGGAAAATAGATCCGCTTGGCGGGCGAATTTGCCTCTTCAGGCTGGATGATGTCCTTCTCGCGGAGGATAGACGCCTTGTTCTGCAGGAGCAGGACTGCGCGACGGTCTCCGTTCTGGAGGACCGCCCCGTTCACAACGAAGCGTTCGCCCGGCTTGAGCGACAGTTTCAGTGCCATCCGTTCCTCCCGGCCGGGTACATGCCCCGGAAGCTGCCGGAGTCTGGACTTGGCCGAACGGCCGGTCTAGCCGCCGTTTCTTAAGTTTTGCTTGTGAATGGGAAAAGCGCACGGCCGGTGAGCGAAGCTGACGCTTCCCCTTCCCCGCCAAATCCGCTCTAACCGTAACGAGTGTTCCAGCCGAGGTTGCCGCATGTCCGAGAAGAAGCGTTTCGAAGGGTCCGACAATTATGTGGCGACCGACGACCTGCGGGTGGCGGTCAACGCCGCGATCGCGCTGGAGCGGCCGCTGCTGGTGAAGGGCGAGCCGGGCACGGGCAAGACCATGCTGGCGCTGGAGGTTGCCCGCGCTTTGGGCATGCCGATCATCGAATGGCACATCAAGTCGACAACCAAGGCGCATCAGGGCCTGTATGAGTATGATGCGGTGGCGCGCCTGCGGGACGGACAGCTGGGCGAGGAGCGCGCGCGCGACATCCGCAACTACATCAAGAAGGGCAAGCTGTGGGAGGCGTTCACCGCGCCCGTTCGCCCTGTCCTGCTGATCGACGAGATCGACAAGGCGGACATCGAGTTTCCGAACGACCTGCTGCAGGAACTCGACCGGATGGAGTTCTACGTCTACGAGATCGACGAGACGATCAAGGCGAAGGTGCGCCCGGTCGTGATCATCACCTCGAACAACGAGAAGGAATTGCCCGACGCTTTCCTGCGCCGGTGTTTCTTCCACTACATCAAGTTTCCCGACGACCAGACCATGTCATCGATCATCGACGTGCACTTCCCCGGAATCAAGAAGCGGCTGGTGAGCGAGGCGCTGGCGACCTTCTACCGGATGCGCGACGTGCCGGGGCTGAAGAAGAAGCCGTCGACATCGGAACTGCTCGACTGGCTTAAGCTGTTGATGTCGGAGGATATCGATGTCGAGACGCTGCGCGAGAAGAACCCCAACAAGCTGGTGCCGCCGCTGCATGGCGCGCTGCTGAAGAACGAGCAGGACATCCAGCTGTTCGAACGCCTCGCCTTCCTGGCGCGGCGGGAAAATGGATGAGCGGGTGCGTCCCCTGAAGCTGGCGCTTCCGGGGTAGACGCCAGCTGGCAACCGGCAGTTGCGGGAATGCGGGCGGGCCGCCGACGGTGGTGAGCCAAGGCGCATGTTTCGACGAACGCGCATGGCGTTTGCCGCTCACCATGATCATCAGCGGGCAGTAGCGCCATGCGATGCCGATCAGGGCCGGCGGATCACGCAGGAGCCACAAGGGATTGCTGCCTTGCTTCATGCGGGCGATTGCAGGGCTGCATTTCCCCCGCCGATCTGGCGCCAGTTTTTCCCCCAGATTCCGGTATCGGCAGGCTTCGCGTCCAGGGGGAACTTCCCCTCGGAGATCGAGGTCCTCCGTAGCGGAAAGCCGGGGAGGTGGACGCGGACCAGACGGCGACGCCCGACCGGGGGAACCCACGATTTTTCTGTTGCGGAATGCGCTCGCCCAGCGCATGGCGCATGGGAAGGACGAGGAAGACGATGGGAATCGATGCGCACGCCCTGCATTGCCTGGACTACGCAGGGCTGTTCGGCGCCTTCGGGCGGACCGTCACGCTGGGGCGGCAGAACGTCTTCATAAAACCGCGTCGGCTGGAAGCGAAATTCGGCGCCAGGCTCGACTGGAAGAGCCAGACCTATTGCGAGGGCCTGCTCGAGACGTGCTTTGGCGCGACCAAGGTCGATTCCATCGACCGCTCGAACTATGAAAAAGCGTCCGTGATCTTCGACATGAACGAGCCGCTGCCGGCTGGGTTTGCCGAGTACGACACGGTGATCGACTTCGGCACCAGCGAGCATGTGTTCAACATCTCGCAGGCGCTGAACAATATCATCCGCCTGTGCCGCCAGGGCGGACAGATCCTGCACGTCTCGCCCGCCAATAACTTCTGCGGGCATGGCTTCTGGCAGTTTTCACCCGAGTTGTTCTTCTCGCTCTATTCGGAACAGAACGGTTTCAGGGACACCGAGGTGTTCGTCGCCGGCCGGAAGACGACGGGCGTCTGGTACAAGGTGAAAAAGCCCAGAGCGGGTGAGCGCGTGCCGCTGGGATCGCGCGAGAAGCTTTATGTCATCTGCCGGACCGTGCTCCAAAAGAAGCTTGCCGGCCGTGCGCTCGATGTGCAGCAGAGCGACTATGTTGCCCGCTGGGAGGAAGGCGTGGCGCCGGCCGACCGGCAGCAGTCGGACGCCTTCAACGCGTGGCTGCACCGACGCATCCTGCACAAGTATTTCCGGACCCCGTCGCGCTTCAATCCCAACCTGATTCGCCTGCAGGTTCCGTATCGGCCGCAGATACAGGCGCGCTAGCCTTCCAGCGGCGGTCCGGCGCGCAGGCCCGAAACGGTTCCGGCCCTGCCCCCACCATGCCCCCACCATGCTCCCACCATGCTCCCGGGGCCCGGCTGCCCAAATCGCCCATACGCGGCAAGATTGCTTCAGAAACCCGGCAATTTACCCTCCCCAAGGGGATGCAACGGGGTTACACCACGGCCAAATTCAAGGCTCGCCCGTCGGGCGAATACAGCGACCTGGAGACGTCATGGACATCAAGGTGCCCGCAATGGGTGAGAGCGTCACCGAGGGAACGCTGGCCAACTGGCTCGTCAAACCTGGCCAGGCCGTCAAACAGGACGATCCGATCGCCGAAATCGAGACGGACAAGGTCGCCATCGAGGTGCCCGCACCTGCTGCCGGCGTGATCACCGAACACCTCGTCAAGGAAGGCGAGACTGTCTCCATCGGCAAGATCATCGCGCGGCTGGCCGAGGGGGCTACGGCTTCGGCGGCGCCTGCTGCTGCTGCAGCCGCCGCCAAGCCTGCGGCAACGACCAAGCCTTCGGCATCTGCGGCGCCGGTCGCAAAGGCGACCGACAAGGTGGCGCCGTCGGTTGGCCGGATCGCCGCCGAAGCCGGCGTGAACCCTGCCGACATTCCCGGCACCGCCAAGGGCGGACGCGCGACCAAGGGCGATGCGCTCGCCTATGTTGCCTCGAACCCTGCCGCGGCGCCGGCAGCTGCGCGCGCGCCCGAACCCGTGCACACGCCGCGCGAGCTTGGACCGCGCGAAGAGCGCGTGAAGATGACCCGCCTGCGCCAGACCATCGCGCGGCGCCTGAAGGAAGCGCAGAACACGGCGGCGATGCTGACGACGTTCAACGACGTCGACATGTCGCAGGTGATGGAGCTGCGAAAGCGCCACAAGGACGCGTTCGAGAAGAAGCACGGCGTGAAGCTGGGCTTCATGGGCTTCTTCGTGCGGGCCTGCGTGGCCGCCCTGAAGGAGATCCCGAGCGTCAACGCCGAGATCGACGGTACGGACATCATCTACAAGAATTTCTACAACGTCTCGGTCGCGGTCGGTACGGACAAGGGCCTTGTGGTTCCGGTGGTGCGCGATGCCGACACGATGACGCTTGCAGGCATCGAGACCGAGATCGGGCGGCTTGGCGCGCTGGCGCGCGATGGCAAGCTGTCGATGGACGACCTGCAGGGCGGCACGTTCACGATCTCGAACGGCGGCGTCTATGGCTCGCTGATGTCGACGCCGATCCTCAACCCGCCGCAGTCGGGCGTGCTGGGCATGCACCGCATCGAGGAGCGGCCGGTTGTCGTGGATGGCAAGATCGTGGCGCGACCGATGATGTATCTGGCGCTGAGCTATGACCACCGCATCGTCGACGGCAAGGAGGCGGTGACCTTCCTCGTGCGCCTGAAGGAAGCGCTGGAAGATCCGGAACGCCTGCTGCTCGACCTGTAAGGGCGCATGGACGCCGAGGCGTTCTCCGACGGACTTCTCGGCTTGATCATCCGGCTTGCGGGCCTGTTCTGGCTGCTCGGCGCGTTCGCGCTGGTGCGGCAGATCGGCATGGAGATGATGCTCGACCGGGTGACCTCGCAGATCGGGAGCATGGCGAAGACGATAGCGGGTGATGCGGCCGGCGACGCGCCCGGATCCGGCAAGTCCGCCGAGGAAGCAGCCATCGAGCGCTGGAAGGACCGCGATAATGCGGCCCGGCGCGGCTGGATCGCAGGACAGGCGGTTGTGCTGATCGCAACGTCGCTGGCGATGATCCTGCTGCATACGATTGCGGTGTGGCTGGTGGCGCTGCTGGTGATGGGCCAGGGGTTTTATTTCTTCTGGCGCGAATGGACGGCGCGGCGCGCGCCCAATGCCGATGCGGCGACCCACGCGCGGCCGACACGCGCGACGGTGAATGCGGGGTGGGCGTCGCTTGTCGTGGCGATGCTGGTATGGTCGGCAGCGTTCAGGGGCGTGCTGCACTAGTTAAGCGAAGCCTTCGGCCGCCTGCGCAATTCACGGGTCGGCGGAGGGCCTGCATTAGGCAAGCTGCGCTATTGTCCGCTTCGAGCTGGACCAGGGGCGGCGCGTGATGCGCCGTTATGTTGATGCGGCGCTTATTCGCCATTTTGCTGATCGCCACGTCGGGCTGGTTGCTTTACCAGACCGCGATCCAGCATCTTGGCAGCCTCGAGCGACTGTTCACGGGCGCTGCGCTGGCGCACCGGAATGACCTCGCCTTCGTCATGCCTGCGCTGGGTGGGGCGCTTGGCTTGCTGGGCGGGCTCACCGTGTTCTTCAACGGTCCGGGCGGGGCGGCGCTGGCGATGGCGGGCGGTCTGGCGGCGGCAGGCTTCACGCTGACGCTGAAGCAGACATTCGATCTGGATCGTCTCCTCGACGACGAGCTGGTCGTCGGCGCCTGCATCCTGATGCTGGCGGTCATCACGAGTTCGATCACGCGGGTCACGGCGCGCACGCGCAGGGACGAAGCGGAAGACAGGGCTCCGCGGTTGCCGGTCACCGGCCGGCGCGTCTACTGACGGGTGAATCCGGGGTCGCGCGTCCCCATATTCGCTTTGTTGACCATGCCGCCGGGGTGCGTATAGCTCCCGCAGCAAGCGAAAAGACGCGAGACAAGACCCATGAGCGAGACTTTTGACGTCGTCATCATCGGTGGCGGACCTGGCGGCTATAATTGCGCCACGCGCTGCGGCCAGCTGGGTATGAAGGTCGCGCTGATCGAGAAGCGCGACAAGCTGGGCGGGACCTGCCTCAATGTCGGCTGCATTCCCTCCAAGGCGATGCTGCACGCGTCCGAACTCTACGAGACGGCGGCCAGGGATTTCGCCGGGCTGGGCATTGAGGTGACCGGGCTGAAGCTCAACCTCGACAACATGCAGAAGCAGAAAGAGGACGCGGTTTCAGGCCTCACGGCCGGGATCGCTTACCTGATGAAGAAGCACAAGGTAACCGTGTTCAACGGCGCCGGCCGCATTGATGGTCCCGGCCGCGTGGTCGTCGGCGACAAGGTGCTCGAGACGAAGAACATCGTGATTGCGACGGGCTCGGAGCCGACGCCGCTGCTTGGCGTTGAGATCGACGAGGAGCGTGTCGTATCCTCGACGGGCGCGCTGACGCTGAAGGCCGTGCCCAAGCGCCTGATCGTGATCGGCGCGGGCATTATCGGGCTGGAGCTTGGATCGGTCTGGCGCAGGCTCGGCGCGGAAGTAACGGTCGTGGAGTATCTCGACCGGATCCTGCCGGGCGCGGATGGTGAAGTGGCCAAGCAGTCGCAGCGCATCTTCGCCAAGCAGGGCATCGCGTTCAAGCTTGGCATGAAGGTGACCGGCGTCGAGAAGCTGAAGTCGAAACTGAAACTGTCGATGCAGCCTGCGGCGGGCGGCGATGCGGAGACGCTGGATGCGGATGTCGTTCTGCTGGCGATCGGGCGCCGTCCGTACACGCAGGGTCTGGGCCTCGAGACGGTGGGGATCACCCCGGACCGGCGCGGACAGATTTCCAACCACCACTATCGCACCTCGGCCGAGGGCGTCTGGGTGGTCGGCGATGTCACCTCGGGTCCGATGCTGGCGCACAAGGCAGAAGACGAAGCCGTTGCCTGCGCGGAACTGATCGCGGGCAAGGCGGGGCATGTGAATTACGACATCATTCCAGGCGTCGTTTACACCAAGCCGGAGATCGCCTGGGTCGGCAAGACCGAGGAAGAGCTGAAGGAGGCGGGCCTCGCCTACAAGGTCGGCAAGTTTCCGTTCTCAGCCAACTCGCGCGCCAAGACCAACCATGAGACCGACGGCTTCGTGAAGATCCTCGCTGACGCCACGACCGATCAGGTGCTCGGCGCGCATCTGGTGGGCGTGGGGGCCGGCGAGATGGTCGCCGAGGTCTGCGTGGCGATGGAGTTCGGCGCGTCGTCGGAGGACATTGCCCGCACCTGCCATGCTCACCCGACGCTGACGGAAGCCGTCCGCCAGGCGGCGATGGCGGTCGAAGGCTGGGCGATGCAGATGTAGGGGTGGCCTGTCCGGCTGCTTTGCCGCCAGCCCCGCCCTGTCCTGCGGGACACCTCCCCTCCGCTTCGCGTCGGGGCAGGACTTCCCGGAGTAGACGCAATAAAGCAGGATCTGGTTGCGAAGCGACCGGATCGCGCGACACGGCGCGCAACCCATGACAGTTAACAACACACCGCGGCATGGCCATTGCGGGCCTGCTGTGCTTGGGTTTCGCGTGATGTGCGCGGAGGGCGTTGTTGAGTTCGGTATCGGGCCTGGTCGGCGAACTGGCGCAGGCACGCGAAGCCGTGGCGGCGCGCCTGCGGGGCGTCGATCCGGCTGACTTCCCGGCGCTGCGCCGCGCCTATGACGCGTTCGCCCAGAACGATCCGACGCCGAAAATCGCAACCGAATCCGGCATTGTGCTCAACGGCGTGTCCTGCCTTGGCCTGCTGCCCGAGAATTCGAGCGGGGACCATGCCGTGTTCTGGTGCCATGGCGGCGGCTTCACCATGGGCTCGTCGAAATCGCATCGCGGCCTCGCGAGCCAGGTGGCGGGCCATGCAAAGATCGGCTTGATCCTGCCCGACTACAGGCTTGCCCCCGAGCATCGTCATCCCGCCGCGGTGGAGGATTGCCTCGCAGCCTTTCTCGGCATGCTGGGCGAAGACGTGAAGGCGCACAATGTGATCATCGCTGGCGACAGCGCAGGCGCAGCGCTCGCCATCGCGACGCTGCTGCGGCTGCGCGACATTGGCGCCTCCATGCCGGCCGGCATGATCCTGCTGTCACCCTGGGTCGATCTTGCCAACCGCGGATGGAGCCACGCGGCGAAGGCGGAGCGTGACCCCTTCCTCACGACCAAGGGGCTGAACATCCGCGCGCAGGAGTATTTCGGCGGCGGCGGCACGATGCCGATCCTGGAGAGCGACCTGCGCGGCTTGCCGCCGGCCTACATCCAGACCGGCGAGGCGGAGATTCTCATGTCGGATTCAACGGCGCTGGCAGAGCGGCTCGGAGCGGCCGGCGTGCCGGTCACGCTGGAGATCTGGCCGGACATGTTCCACGTCTTCCAGGCGCGGTATGCGATGCTCAGCCAGGCGGGGCAGGCCGTGGAGCGGCTGGGACAGTGGTGCGCCGCGCATGTAGGGAAGTAGCCGGTCTCCCGCGCAGGCATGGCCCCCCAAACCTGTCCCTCCCATGCGTGCATGGGGACAGGTGGAGGTCTACCGAACGCCAGTCCTACTTCTCGAACGCCGCATCGAGGAATGCTGCGAGTTCCTTGTTGTGGAGGGCCATCGTGCCTGCGGCGGTCGACGCCGAGGCGGGGCGGCCGACATAGCGCGGGCGCTTGTGCTTCACGTCCAGCTTTTCGAGTGTCTTCTCGATGTTCCAGTCGACGAAGGTCCACGCGCCCATGTTCCGCGGTTCTTCCTGGCACCAGACCATGTCGGCCTGCGGGAAGCGCGCGAGCTCCTTCATCAGGGACGCGACGGGGAATGGGTAGAGCTGCTCGATACGCAGAAGATAGACGTCATCGATCTTGCGCTTCTCGCGCTCTTCGAAGAGATCGAAATAGACCTTGCCCGAGCACATCACGACGCGGCGGATGTCCTTGTCGGCCTTCAGCGTGATGTCAGCGCGGCATTCCGGCAGCTCGGCGCCGTCGACCAGGATGCGGTGGAAGGATGTGTTGGGGCCCATGTCCTTGAAGAAGGACACGGCGCGCTTGTGGCGCAGCAGCGACTTCGGCGTCATCACGATGAGCGGCTTGCGGAAGTCGCGGTGCATCTGGCGACGCAGGGCGTGGTAGTAGTTGGCTGGCGTGGTGCAGTTGACGACCTGCATGTTGTCCTGCGCGCACATCTGCAGGAAGCGCTCGAGGCGGGCGGAGGAGTGTTCCGGCCCCTGCCCCTCATAGCCATGCGGCAGGAGGCAGACCAGGCCAGACATGCGCAGCCACTTGCGCTCGCCCGAGGAGATGAACTGGTCGAAGAGGACCTGTGCGCCGTTGGCGAAGTCGCCGAACTGGGCTTCCCACAGCACCAGCGTCTGCGGCGCCGTAAGCGAGTAGCCGTATTCATAGCCGAGCACGGCTTCTTCCGAGAGCAGCGAGTCGATGACCTCGTAGTGAGCCTGCGTAGGCGAGAGGTTGTTGAGCGGCGTGTAGCGCTCTTCCGTGGTCTGGTTGACGAGGTGGGAGTGGCGTTGGGTGAAGGTGCCGCGGCACGAGTCCTGGCCTGACAGGCGGACGGGGAAGCCTTCTTCCAGCAAGGTGGCGAAGGCCATGTGTTCGGCCATGCCCCAGTCGAGGTTCTCTCCGGTCTCAGCCATCTTGCGACGCGCATCGACC
Source organism: uncultured Alphaproteobacteria bacterium (assembly GCA_903842595.1). GTDB lineage: Bacteria > Pseudomonadota > Alphaproteobacteria > Caulobacterales > Hyphomonadaceae > UBA7672. Next base: position 3,079 of record CAIMMO010000142.1, on the reverse strand, counting down.
GTGCGGGCGACGGTCTTGTGAGTGTTGAAGCCGTCGGGGACGGTGGTGATCCGCTTGCCGAGATCCTTCAGTTTCGCGATCGGCACGCCCGTCTTGCCACGCGCCTCCTCATCCTTCGGCAGTCCGAGCCCTGCCCATTTGCCATCGAGCCAGTCGGCGGCGCCGGGCTTGAACGTCCTGGCCTTCTCGAACTCCTGGTCGAGATGAGCGTCCATCTCGGCGATCATGTTGTTGAGGGCGTCCTCGGTGATGACACCTTCGTCGACGAGGCGGCGCGAGTAGAGTTCGCGCGTGGACGACTGATCGCGGATCTTTGCGTACATCAGCGGCTGGGTCATCGTCGGGTCGTCGCCCTCGTTGTGACCGAAGCGGCGGTAGCAGAACATGTCGATGACGACGTCCTTGCAGAACTGCTGGCGGTATTCGGTGGCGACCTTGGCGGCGTAGACGACCGCCTCGGGGTCGTCGCCGTTGACGTGGAAGACCGGTGCGTCGACCATTTTCGCCATATCCGAGGGATAGGGTGAGGAGCGCGAGAATGACGGCGCGGTGGTGAAGCCGATCTGGTTGTTGATGATGAAGTGCATCGCCCCGCCCGTGCGATAGCCCGCAAGGCCCGACAGTGCGAAGCACTCGGCGACGACGCCCTGGCCCGCAAAGGCCGCATCGCCATGCAGCAGCAGCGGCATGACCTTCACGCGGCGCGCGTCGCGTTCCTTCGGATCGGTGGCGCGGGTGCCGCCGGCTTCGATCTCGTCGAAGAACTGTTTCGCGCGCGCCTTGCCCAGCACGACCGGATTGACGATTTCGAGGTGGCTGGGGTTCGCCGTGAGGGACAGGTGAACGTTGTGGCCGTCGAACTCGCGATCCGACGAGGCGCCGAGGTGATATTTCACGTCGCCTGAGCCGTAGTCGTCGGAGCCTTGCGTGTTGCCGCCCTGAAACTCGAAGAAGATCTTGTGATAGGGCTTGCCCATAACGGCGGCGAGCACGTTGAGACGGCCGCGGTGGGGCATGCCGACGATGATCTCGTCGACGCCGAGCGCGCCGCCGCGCTTGATCATCTGCTCAAGCGCCGGGACGGCCGCTTCACCGCCGTCGAGGCCGAAGCGCTTGGTGCCGGGATAGCGCTTGTGCAGGAAGCGTTCGAAGGCTTCGGCTTCGACGAGCTTCTTGAGAATTGCGCGCTTGCCCTGGGGCGTGAAGGAGATTTCCTTGTCCTTGCCCTCGATGCGCTGCTGCAGCCAGGACTTCTCGTCCGGATCCGAGATGTGCATGAACTCGACCGCGAAGGTGCTGCAATAGGTGCGGCGCAGGATGTCGAGCATCTGGCGCGGCGTCGCGTAGTCGAGGCCCAGCACGTTGTCGATATAGATGCGGCGGTCCATGTCCTTCGGGCCGAAGCCGTAGGTCTTCGGATCAAGCTCCGGCTGATCTTCGCGGCCGAGCATGCCCAGAGGATCGAGATTGGCGGCGAGGTGGCCGCGCATGCGGTAGGCGCGGATCATCATGATGGCGCGGATCGAGTCCTGCACCTGCTGGTGGAGATCGGCGGGAGCGATGGTGGGGCCGACCTGCGGCGCCTTCTTCGCGTCCTTCACGGGCATCACGCCCCAATTGCCGTCGATGGCGGACACGAGGTCGCCGTTCTGGTGCTTGAGCGGCTCCTGCCAGGTGGGGCCGCGCGCGGCATGCGCGGCATCGGCGGCAGGGTCAGCCACGCCGCGGAAGAAGCGCTGCCAGCTTTCGGGGACGGAGGCGGGGTCCTCGGCGTACTGGGCGTAGAGTTGTTCGATGTAGGCGGCGTTGGCGCCGTAGAGAAACGCCGTATCCAGCATGGCTTCGTTGTCCATGCCGCGGACTTCGCCTGCCTTCGCCTCGATGTTCATTTTCTGCGTCCTGTAGCGCCAGAATCAGGACCCCTGTCCCGGGCGCGATTGGTGGCACTCAGATGCTGCTTTTTCGGCCCCGACTCAACCAGAAAGGGTGCTGGATCCTGCACATATCATGGTGACGGATTACCGCTTGGTTTCCGAGACCCGGGACCGCTCGCAATCGCGCCAGCCCCAGCGCGAAGTCGTCGCCTTCTATGGCGCCTGCACGGCTCCAGTTCTGCGTCAGCACAACCCCGGCGAGGCGATGGCGACACCTCTCTTGACTATATTTCGATACTTAGCTAAATATCGACCATGAGTGATATCTTCAAGGCACTTGCAGATCCGACGCGCCGCAAGGTGCTGGAATTGCTGCGCCAGCGGCCGATGACGGCTGGGGAGCTGGCGAGCCATTTCCCGGTCTCGCGGCCAACCATGTCGGCTCATTTCGCCGTGCTGCGTGAGGCGGACCTGATCGATGCCTTCAAGATCGGCACGACGATCACCTACCAGTTGAAGCTGTCGGTTCTGGAGGACGCCTTGCTGGGCTTTGCGCGGCTGTTTGGCGCCGGGACCGATGAGCAAGCGACGACCGATGCCGCAGTGACGAACCAGATCCGAAAAGGGACCTCCGAATGAGCAACATGTCCGGTTCGCGTCCGGCTGGCGGAAGCCTCCGGTCGGCTGTCATCCTTGGGGGCCTGCAGATTGGCGGCGCCTTGCTGCTGGCCCTGGCCAACCAGCAGGGGTTGATCGACGACGAGACGCGGACGCGCGGCGTCATGGTCCTGATCGGGCTCTGCCTCGCCGCGATTGGCAATCGGATGCCGAAAACGATGGATGGTCCGCCGCCGCGTTCGGTGTCACTCGCCGCCTTGCGCCAGTCGGTCCTGCGCCTGGGCGGCTGGGCGCTGATGCTGGGCGGCGTCGTGTTTGCTGGCCTGTGGGCGTTCGCGCCGCATGATCTGGCGCTTGTCGGCTCCCTCATCGCTGTCGGCGCAGCGATGCTTGTGACCATCGGCGGTTGTGGGTGGTGGGTCTTCAACCACTACCGTTCGTCAGCGAACTAGTACCCGCTTTCGTTGAAGCGTGAGTCGTGATTCAAGATTGGGATGATACCCGAAGCAAGAGAAGTGCGGCTTAAGCCGAAGGAGCGGTCTGTGCTGGAAGGGCGACTTCGTTCGCCTACGACGGCCCAGCGAGAC
>CAIMMO010000141.1 GCA_903842595.1 uncultured Alphaproteobacteria bacterium | reverse complement strand
GCTTCGCTCCTTCGCATGAGAAGGTCGTGCAGCATGTCAGGGTATGCAACAATTCTTGTTAAAAACCCATGCATAAGTGTGCCGCTACTGAAGCAACAAGCGACGCTTCGTTATTGAAAGAGCGGCATTTTTGGTGAATTCGGGTCCAGGGGAAATACGGTACACAGCTAGCTCCCTTACACCTGGCGAAGGGCAGGCTGCTGGCCAGGCGGGTTGCGAGCTCGCCTGCGCGCTTCTCCTCGCCTGTGGCCTGTCGCGTCCGCCGTTCAAGGGACGCTGGCGCTCTTCGCCCTTGAGCGGCGGCCCTATCCGACAGGCCGGGGAGGCGGGTCGCGCAGGCGACCCCGATCCGGCGTGTCGCCATCGGGCATGCTCAAGGAGCTCGTCTATGACTGCTCAAACTCAACCGATCCAGCTCATCGCCCTGAACAACCTCGTCGCTTCGCCACGGAATGTTCGCAAGCAGGATCGAAAGGCCGATCTCGACGCCCTGGCCGCGTCGATCGCCGCGCATGGCCTGCTGCAGAATCTCTGCGTGGTTGCGACCGAGGGAGACAAATTCGAGGTCGACGCCGGTGGCCGCCGTCTCGCCGCGCTGAAACAACTGGCCAAGCAGAAGGTGATTGCCAATGACCATCCGATTCCCTGCCACGTCGTGGCGTGGGAGCAGGGCATCGAGGTGTCGCTTGCGGAAAATGTCCAGCGCGTCGCCATGGACGCCATGGATGAGGTTGATGCATATGCCGCGCTCGTCGCAGAGGGCGCCACTGCAGACGATGTCGCCCGGCGGTTCGGGGTAACCCGTCGTCACGTCGACCAGCGCCTGGCGCTCGCAGGACTGTCGCCCAGGATCAAGGCCGCGTGGAAACGCGGGGATGTCAGCCTGGAAGCAGCCCGGGCGTTCTGCCTTGTCGAGAGCCATGCCCAGCAAGAGGCCGTGTTCAAGAGTCTGGGCAGACCGGTGACGCATGCGGGATCCGTTCGCGCCCGACTGATGGAAGGGCGCATGCGGGCGTCGGATCGGCTGGCCGCGTTTGTTGGGCTTGAAGCCTATGAATGCGCCGGGGGCGTTGTGGTGCGCGACCTATTTGATGCTGAAGCCGTCTATGTAGAAAATCCGGCACTGATGGCGGAACTGGCTGAACAGAAGCTCGCAGGCGAACGCGATAGCTGGATCGCGCAAGGCTGGGGATGGGTCGAGACGAGCCTTGGTCAGGGCCGTACCGATAGCAGCCATGCTGTGATGCGCCTTCAGCCCGACTGGCGCGACTACACCGATGCAGAAGAGGCCGAACTGACCCGCCTGCGTGGCGAACTGGATGCGCTCGACGCCGCACTGGATGAAGATAGCATCGAGGATGATCCACGCTGGGAAGACCGGGACACGCTCGCCGCCGCGATCGAAACCCTGCGTCAGTCAGCCCGCGTCTGGAACACGGATCTCATCGCACACGCTGGCGTGGTCATCGCGATCAATCATGACGGAGAAGCCTATGCCACACTGGGCGTTGTCCGGCAGTCCGATGAGAAGACGATCAGGGACATCCGCAAAAGGGTGGAGAGGGCAGGGACCGGTGATGACGCCGTCGTTGATGACGGGGCAGTCGCGTCTCCAGAGCCTGAGACTGGCTGCGGACTCCCAAAGTCTGTGATCCGCGACTTGTCGCTGGCACGTACACGCGCGATCCGTCTCCTGCTGGCGCGGGATCGGGAGACCGCACTTGCCGTGACCGTTGCCGCGATGATCATGCGGACCGTGTTCCGAAGCGAATTGTCCGGTGTCGGTGTGTCGGCGAGCGCCGCGCATGTCGACGACCTCGAAGCGCTCGTAGAAACCCGCAGCGCAATTCTGGCGCATGTCCCAGACGATGAGGACGAGGTGCTCGACTGGTGCCTGATTCAGCCTCCCGAAACACTTCTCTCGCTCCTGGCGGTCATCGTGGCGGATGCCGTCGATCTCGCGCACGGGAAGGGCGCGCCGTCAGATCATCGTCGTCAGTCACTGGCCGACAGACTGGCGGAGGTCCTCGATCTCGACATGCGTGAGTTCTGGGTAGCGGATGCGTCTTACTGGACGCGTCTGCCAAAGGCTGACCTCCTTGCAGCGCTTTCCGAGGCGCCGTGTGTTGTCGATCAATCAAGGGCCTCGCAGGAGGCAACGCTGAAGGCGCATGCAAAGCTAAAGCGAGACGACCTCGCTACCAGGGTTGGCGAGGCATTCGCGGAAACTGGTTATCTCCCCGATCTACTTGTGACGCCTGTCCCTGCGGGGAAGTTCGAGTTGGCTGACACAAGCTTTGCGGTGGCTGCTGAGTAGATATTGCTCAGGCTGCAACCAACAGGGGCTGCCGGCCATCTGGTACGCCCCTGCCTTGCGGAGAGTTGGCGTCGCCGGGGCAGCAAGACCGAAGGCCGATGCCTTCACATGTGACGCGGTGGAGGCGGCGATCTCTACCTCATCCCAAGGTGAAATCCTGCGAAATGGGCCGTATTCCTATGGCCGGAATGCCCCCCGTCTTCGGACAGTCGGACCAAACATTACCTACGGCCGGACCGGGGCCCAAAACGGTCATTCACCCGGGCCTGGAAATCGCTGTGTGACTTCCGGACTTGGACGTGGATCGCCGCTCTTTGCAACTCGGTCATCGGGCGAGAACAGACGAGGTCTTCTCGAGCGACAGCGTGTTGCGACGGGGGGAGCCACAAGACGGTTACAATCATGCGTCCCTGCCTCCTGAGCGACATTCGTCCTGGCCGCATGTGCGCCTCACAGCAGTCATCTCCGATAAGCGCGCCCTTTGCGTCGCACGTGCATGGCCGTGGGAAAAAAGGGCGGCCGACCCGGAGGTCGGCCGCAAAGTCACGCATCAGGGAGTACGTGCATCTAGAACCGGTAGGTGGCCGCCACGCGCCAGCTGCGACCGAGCACCGGGCGCGCGAGATAGTACTTCGCGCCGGCGTCACCGGAGATGAATTGACCCGCGCGCGGGTTGCCTTCAGTCAGACCGATCTCGTTGGTAAGATTGACCCCGGCGAGAGAGAACGACAGGGCGTCGGTCACATCCCAGCGGGCATTCAGATTGACCACGGTATACGCGGGAAGCGACTGGGTATTGGCCGTGTCTGCATACCGCTTGCTATAGTACTCGATCGGCGCTTCGAGACGTAGCCTGTTGTCCAGAAGGTTGACGCCTGGGACGACGCGCAGACCGATCTCTGGAACCCGGATCAGTTGCTTGCCGTTGAACGTAACCGTCACCGGCGCGCCCCCCACGTTCTGCGTGAACGTGAAGTTCTCATACTCCGGGTTTTGCCAGGAGATCGCGGCCGACAGGTCTGCCCATTCCACCGGGCGAACCATGCCCTCGACCTCGACGCCATAGGTCTCGGTGTCGGCATAGCCTACGCGGGTCGTAAAGGAGTTCGTCGCCGAACTGAACACATTGTCCGTGAACCGCACATTTTCGAACGTCGTGTGGAATGCGGTCGCATAGAGGTCAATAAGATCCGACTGATACTTCACGCCCGTTTCGGACATGCGCACCGGAGTGGTGCGAATGTCCGTGCGCAGTGCATCAGCGGGCTGGCCCTGGAATTCCGACGGCGAAGGCAGGCGGAACGTATCGGTATACCGAGCGAACACTCCCAGCGCATCAGCGAGCTGGTAGTTCGCGCCAAGGGTGAGACCAGTGTCGTTGTAGCTGCGGTCAATCGGCGTGAAGGCGCCCGTACCCGTGATGAACTGGTTGTCGGCTAGCGTTCCCCCGACACCAAGATCGACCGTCTGCTTGCCCTCAACCGAGCCTGTGAAATCGATCGTCTCGTAGCGCACGCCAGCGTCAATGCGCAGCTCCGGCGTCACTTGCCATTCGTCCGAAGCGTAGAAGGCAAAGACGCGAGCATCGATGGCTGCATTGTCGAACAGCGACCCGTAGCGGAGGATGCCATTGTCGGTAACGCGACCGAGAACAGCGCCAGCCGCATTCACAGCGACGATGTCGAGCCGGCGCGCCTGGTCGCGGACTTCCAGGTTGGAGGTCGCCATAAACCGATCATAGTCATACGAGAAATTCGAGAAGTAGCCGCCGATCGCGACATCGTGCGATTGGCCGCCAAGATCGAACTTGTTGACGAAGCGCAGATCGTTCGTGAACTCCTTCAGCGGCACCGAGACGCTGAGCAGGTTGCCGCTTACGACGAGGCCGTTGCCATTCTGGTTAGCGACGTTGAATGCCGCGCCCGTGGTTGCATACTGGTAGCGGATGTCGGTCGCGCCGGGATAGGCGGTCAGAGCGGCTGCGCGAAGACCGTTAAGTCGGGCTGCCGCAGTTTCGATGTTGCCGGTCGGGAACAGGCCGTTCCGGACAATGTTGCTAGTGCGATAACGCGCGATGTTCTGCATGCGCCAGCCTGCGCCGACGTCCAGATCCGCTTTCACAGTGAGCGCCGTCAGGCTGACGTCTGTGCCGCGACCAAGGTCAAAATCCTTCGCGCCGCTTGGGCTGCGGAAGCTCAACAGGCGGTTGTCGGGGCCCGCAAGCGTGCCGAAGTTGGCGTCGAAGCCCGGGACGGCGGCGACATCGCCGTCGCCGTCGAATGTGAGCGGCACGGGCAGCAGGAAGCCGACATTGTCGTCAATGTGCTTGACGTTGATGTCGATGCGGCCGTTCTCAAGTTTGCGGCTGAGGCCGACGCGGATCTGACCGCCCAGGTTCTGTGTGAACCCTGGATCGCGCACACCTTCGTCTGAGCGGTAGAAACCGCCGATGGTGAAGCCCCAGTCGTCACCAATCGGGGCGCCGTAAAAGAAGTCGGTGCGATAAAGTCCGTAGTCGCCGACCTGCACCCTCATCATGCCTTCGGCTTCCTCACCCGCCTGACGCGTTATGAAGTTCACCGTGCCGCCGGGGGAGTTGGAAGCGAAGATCGAGGCCGGACCGCCGCGAACCGCTTCGACGCGCCCGATCGTTTCGTCCAGGCGGAAGGACTGGTCGGCGTTCAGCCATCCAAGTCCGCCATCGTGCTGGATCGTCAGACCATCTTCCTGGATTGTCACGGACGAATAGCCGTCCGTCGGGATGCCGCGGGTGCGGACGTTGTTGGAAGCTTCGCCGCCCGACGCTTCAACCCAGAAGCCAGGGATTGCCTTGAACACTTCCGCCGTCGAGATCGGAGCTTGCAGCCGCAGCACTTCGTCGCTGATGCCCGTGGTCGCGTAGGACACATCGACTTTGCTGCGCTCGGTGACACCGGCGCGCCCGGTGACGATGACGACATCATTGGAGGTCGCGGTGGCGTCGGGCTGGGTCTGCTGGGCGAGCGCAGGCGCCGCGCCGCTCAGAACAGCAGCTGCTGTCGTCCCCGCCAGGAGTAGATTGAATTTACGCATTGGATTCCCCTCAATTGTACTTGGACGAGCTGCATCGACACGAAAGATGCCGCGCTCACATTTCGGAATGCGTTTGGGCGTTCCGCGTGACGCTCGCTGATGCTTCGGATTCACGTAGAGTTTGTGGTTGTTGGGCATGGACGACGCGAGCGCGCTGGTCGCTCCGATCAGGCATTCTCGAGCGTCATGTCGCGTCCTCTGTTTTCCCCCGATCGGTTCGGTATCCAGCTTGCGTGACAGCCTCCTAACATTTCTGCGGCAACGAAGCGACGATTTGACAAAGCTAACGTGACGGCGCGTGATCGCGCCAAATCATGAGCGGCTTCAGCGCCACCTTGCGCGCATGTTGCTGGCGGGCAGGCGCGCGTAGCCCCTCAAAGCTGCAATGCGCTCCGACCTTGGAATCGAATTCCTGCCGTCCGCACTGCCCCGAACAGCGCTTTCCAAGATGTCCCGCCTGATCAGCTGGGAAGGGGCGACTGGCAACTCCCGAGCGACGCAACCATTGGTAACATCACCGGATGGGCGAAAAGGGGGGCGAAATGGCCATTCGCGACCTCGGCGTGCCAGCGCGCAGATTGCAGACCAGATCGTTGATGCTGGCGTTCCCGAATGGCGCCAAAACTGGGTTCGATCACGAACTCTGAGGGATCTTGATGAGTCGCAAGCACACGATATCGAAGGTCTACCCGGTGAGCGCTCAAGTGCTTTGGGACGACATCCTGGATCCCAGCGCTCTTGCGGATTCCATGAAGGGATCGCTGACCTACTCCGGCCTTCCCACGGAGCCGGTGTTCGAGGGGCAACGGATCGTCGTGTCGATAAAGCGTTGGGGATGGTTCCCGATGGGACGGTGGACGATGGACGTCGTTCGGCGTGACGACGACAGACGCATTCTGGAAAGCAGCGAGTTTGGAAGCCTGGTTCGCAACTATCGCCACCGACTTGAGGTCGAGCCCCTGGGCGATAGCACAGCGCGCTATTCGGACCACCTGGACCTGGACGCCGGGCTGTTTACGAACCTGATGTTTCCCACGTTCATCTCGATATACGAGAGGCGCCACGAGCAGAGGCTGAAGCGGTTGCTAGCCCGGAAGCCGGGCTAGCTATTGACCGCAATGGGCGATGACCCGCCGGATCAGCAGGGCAGACGCGACCGGCAATTCCCGAGCGACCCGGCCAGTCGTAGCAATGCCGGAAGGACGCGAAGTCGGGGCCCAAGGCAGACATCGGCCAGTGGGGAGTATAGAACTGACATTGCAGCGCAACCTGATCAGGACGGTTCAGAAAGCTCTGCTCGTGATGGCCGCTTGGGCTGCGGTGCGCTCATCGGTGGACAGCTGGAGGGGCACCACAATGGACGCGCCGGAGACCTGGTCGAACAATGGACAGCCACGCCAGTCTCCCGAGAAGCGCGCTGATATCTGCCGTCCGACCAGCCGAATGAGGATCGCAGCAATGTTTGCATCCTTTCGCGCCGACAAGTCTCCCGTCGCGAACTGGCGCCAGATCACCCCTCGGGACGGACCCAAAAGGCTGTCGCGCTGTTGAGGGGCGGTATTCGCGAGAATAAGCCCAAACAGAGCAAGCTTCGCATTGTCGTAGGTGTTGAAGAGCGGTGTCGAGCAGGTTCGGCAATACCAGCGCAGCACAGGCCTCAGCGGTCGGTTCGCCACTTTCAATGTGGCGAGGTGATCGGTCCCCTGGAGGATTTCCAGCTGCGATGTGGACGCGTGACAGGCGTCGGTGCCGCCGTTCGGATCAAGCAGGGCAGCGTGTCCGAGGTGATGGGCAAACACCTGGCAATCATCGCAATAGCAGGTGAACCGTGCGTTTGCGCCTCGAGAGGCGTTCCGCAGTTTGCCTTGCACTGCGCTGCATTGGCATTGAAAGGCGAGGTCACCGGCCATGGCCGTATTTAGTTGGCGGGTGTCGATCCTGCAACGGCCGCATTTGGGCGAGCTCCTGCGAGCGCCAGGAGACTGGCAAGGAGTAGGTGGTGCAAGTCCACTACGATGAAGGAGTAGCAAACCACATCGGCCCCGAGCCGTGCGTGGGCGCGCGCGAGCGCGCCGGCGAAGCGTCGGCAGGGGAGATCGTAGGCCGGG
>CAIMMO010000140.1 GCA_903842595.1 uncultured Alphaproteobacteria bacterium | reverse complement strand
ATGGTCAGGGGTTCGTGTATGGATATCACCGAAGCGCTCCGGGTGATGGCGGCGAATACCAACGCCAGTCTGCGCCATCAGCTGGGTTGGGACCCTGCACCAGCTGTCATCCGCGAACCCGGTGCTGCGCGGAAGGTCTTCGCCGTGCTCGCCGATGAGCCTGCTCCCACCGAGGCGATGGTGCGTGTGCTGACGACCCTGCTCGACACAGCGCGGGCCGCCAGCGAAAACGATCAGATCGGCGGATCTGCGTTCCTGGCAGAGTGCTCGGCAGCTCTCGGGGAGCTCGATGCCGCCAAGGGTCTTTCGGGAGACCGAATGTTGGCCTGGGCGGGGGCTTATGTCAGGGCTGGGTTGGAACCACCCCCCTCTCTGCAGGTCTCCACACCGTCGGTTTGGCCGCCTCCGCGCGGCGTGCTGCTACCGGGACTTGGCGGCGACCCGGTGGGCAAGCCGTCCCGAACGGGCGATCTCACCGGACAGATGCTCGATGCCTTCCTCGCAAATCTGCCTGACGAACAGGCCGACGCCCACGTCGCTGTCCGAGAGCTTCTTGGCGTGACCGCCGTCCCGAGCCGGGTCATCCTGATTCATGCGCTCATTCAGAAGCTGCCCGTGAGCCATGAAAGACTTGCTGTCTATTGGCTGTTTGACCCGTTGGCCGAGATTCGTCGGGGCGCTGCGCACGCTATCGCCACGCGTATCATGGCGCGCGGGCTCAGTTCCGGACTCCGCCGCGATCTCTTGCGCGTGCGAAGCTGGTTGCCTGCCGAACCGGGGATCGATGCTCTGGCCGCCCTGCTTGACCGGACGCCCGCCCCGCCCGATGCGGCTCCTCACGCGGGTGTACGGCGCGAGCAGGATGCTCAGAAAGGGAGGCAGGCGCGCGCAAGGCGTAGCGCGACCGGAGTTTCTTCCCCAGGCGAGGTTCGAACCTACCTGTCTTATCCTGACGGTGCGGGATGCATCAGCATTGTGATCTCGTCACGCGTCTCGAAGAGACGTGCTTTCCTGGTTGGCTTGTTCAAGCGCGGGCGAGGTCTGCGCGACATGTTCGAGCATTCCCTGAGCACGGCTGCCGAGCAAAGGCAGGTGCTGGATGCGATATCTGAGGGGGTCGATCTGGTTGAGGTAAGTCCTGGTTTTGCCGCCGCTGTGCTTGGCCTTGCCATCGACGACGGGCTGGAGACCAATTCCCCACCCGCGCCGCTGCTGCTGGACGCCGCCGACTTGCTCGAGGCCGTGGTCGACGCCCCGGTTGTGCGACGCCCCTTGAGCCTCGCCGAGTTGCTCGCAGATCTTCCCCAGACCGTTCGGGATAAACTCAAGGACAAGGACCTTTGCGCCCGCCTGTGCGGCGAAGAAGGGGCCGATATCCTGCGCTCACGCCTGTTCGACACCTGGTTCGAACAGACTGAAGAACTCGACGCCGCGATCCTTGCTGCGCCGACTGAGCGGGCCGCCCGCTCCCTGGTCTGGAGGTCTCTGCAGGAGCGGCGCGGCTGGTGGGCGATCCAGTTTGCTCTGACAGCTCAGATCATGGCCGCATCCCCCACAAGCGTACCCTCCAGGCCAACGATGACGAGCGCAATCGTCGCGCTCGCGGCCACGGCCCAGGCGCTCGGCGGCAAGGGATCAATCCGCAAGCTTGCGGCCCTTGAATGGATCATGCTGGCGACGCTTGATGCCTGCGAGGGACGGCACGGCTGGGACGAAGACGTGGATACAGACCGCGAGGCGGCTATCGCGCCTGCATTATCCCCTGCCGCCGAACGTGAACTGGCGCGGGCGCTCAAGCAGGTCCAGCTTGAGCCGCAATGGATCGACGGCTTTGGTGCTGCAGCGTCGATTTCGGGCTTGGCGCCGCCCACGATCGTCAACGCGCTCCTCAAGCACTTGACTGGCTTTGAGGTGTCCGACGTCCAGCTGATGGTTGATCTGTGCTTTGCCAGGCTCCGGTTCGCGATGGACGCCGCCTACGATTCAGAGAACGTCGTTCAATTGCTTGCGGGGTATGGGGCGCAACCGCCGGCGGCATGGGCGAACGGGTTCATGGCGCTGGTCCAGGAGGCGCCACACGCATTTCCCAGGGCGAGGTCTGGAAGCGATCAAGGCGCCCGAATTCTGCGGTTGATTTCAGAAGCACGGACGCGCGCGCTTGCGACTGCCGAGCAGAAGATCGTTGCAGCCTGGCTGGCCCAGCGCGCGCAATGAGTACGGGTGACCCGCCAGGAGAACAGATGCGGGTAGCCAGGCGGAGCTATTCGATGAGACCGGTTTCCTGAACTCAGCCCAGGGTTGCGAACGCAAAGGCGTGAGCCGGCGTGGGCGGCATCTGTCTCGCCATCATCGGAATTCATCACGGCTTGATGGACGTCGATGCCTGTTTTCAATCACTGGGCTGATCGGCAAGAAAGGGCCCCGGTCACCCGAAGTGGAAATTGTGGCGATAGGGCTGAGCCGATCCAAATACGCCATTCACAGCCAGCATCAGCGTCTGTGGGTTTGAACATGGAATTGCAGATGTGCGAAGCTCCGGGCAAATCATGCGCGGAGTGCGACAGCATGGACATCACCGCCAGATACGTCTCGGCATCTGAAGCGGGCGACTATTTTCAGATTTCGTTCAGCAGTGATGATCCCGACGGCGACGACAGGCAGGACAATGAACCCCTGGGCCCGTATCTCATCTTACAAAGGCAATTCGACGACGAAGACGACGACCAACTCTGTTATGTCGAAACCCACGACGAAGACTATTGTGGGCACTTCAGGCTGCGTCTGATCGAGTTTTCCGAAACGCGCCTCACCCTAGAAATCCTGCGGCGACACAGAGGGGTGGTAACGGTCAACTACCGCCTCTTGAAACCGGACTTTGAAGCCACCGAGCGCGTCATCAAAGTTGTTTTCGCCGATCAGGCCCTCGAAGGCTGAGTGCAAGGCCACGCCAGATGGCTGAGGCGATCCAAAGACGTCATTCCACGATGATGCTGCACAGCGGCGGGTCTTCGCCCAACAGCGGCCAATGACTCGCTGCGCTTGGTTCCAAATTCCTGGGGCAGGTCATTTGCGCCTTCTGGTCGGCACCAAGCCTATGCGACCAGGACTCGCACATTGTCTTGAACCTGAGCGACGCCGCGCGCAGCCTTTTCCATTGAGTTCGCGATACCATTTATGCCCTGATCTATACTCGTCGCGGCGCCCGATGCGGCTTGCATTGTTGAGGATATCTCCGATGTAGCAGCTGACTGCTGTTCGACCGCCGAGGCCACTGAAGAGATGCTGTCTGCGACTACTGACACAGATTTCTGAATCGCCTTCAGCGCCCCCACAACTTCTGCCGACACAGTCTGGACGCCGTTGATTTCTCCAGAAATCGTTTTTGTGGCCGAAGAGACCTGAGCCGCGAGCTGCTTCACTTCCGCCGCGACGACGGCAAATCCACGACCGGCCTCGCCTGCGCGGGCCGACTCGATGGTTGCGTTGAGCGCTAGAAGGTTGATCTGGGACGCTATGTCGTCGATGATTTCAACGATCCCCGACATCTGCTGTGCCGTCTTGGTGAGAGCTGACGCTGATGAATCAGCGCTTCTGGTCAACTGACTGGCCTCGTCGGTTGAGCGCTTTGAGGAAGCTATGCTCGACGAGATTTCCGAAATTGATGATGTTAGTTCTTCGGTAGCGGCGGCCACGCTCTGAATCGTCGCCGAGGTCTCCGTCACAGCGCTGGCGACTTCACTTGCTTGCTGTGAGACAGAGCGCATGCTTCCAGAGGCGCCCGCGAGATCACGTTCGATCTCGCCGGACAGTCTTTCATTACGTATCCGCCGCTCAACTTGCGCGGTGATATCAGTCGCATACTTGACGACCTTTGTGGGCACGCCGTCGGCATGCTTGATCGGGTTGTAAGTCGCCTGGATCCAGATCGCCTTGTCACCCTTCCCGACGCGCTTGTACTCGGCTGCCTGGAACTCTCCTCGCCGCAAGGAGTCCCAGAATTGCTTATACTCGGCTGAATTGGCGAAAGCCTTCTCCACGAACATCTGATGATGGCGGCCACGGATTTCTTCCAGCGAGTAGCCGATCGCACCAAGAAAGTTTGCATTCGCCGTGATGATCGTTCCATCGAGCTTGAATTCGATCACCGCCTGGCTCCGGCCGATTGCCTCCATCTGCCCCTGGGCATCGATCGCCTTGTTCTTGGCGTCGGTGATGTCGGTGGCAAACTTGACGACGCGCGTCACGCGGCCGGAGGAATCCTTGATCGGATTGTATGATGCCTGAAGCCAGATTTCCCTGCTACCCTTGGCGAAGCGCTTGAACTCGCCGGCTACGAACTCGCCGCGTTTGAGTTTGTCCCAGAACTGTCTGTAAGACTCGCTGTCCGCATAGGCAGGGTCGACAAACATCCGGTGATGGCGGCCTTTGATCTCCTCGAGCGAGAAGCCCAGCGCGGTGGAGAAATTGGCGTTGGCCGAGAGAACGTTTCCGTCAGGGGAGAACTCTATCACAGCCATGACGCGGTCGATGGCGACAATCATCCCTTTGATGTCGCGTTCCAAGGGTTTTGCCGGGCGAGATTTTGTACCTGTCAGCATTGGACGGCCCTCATCTAGTGTGGGGTAATCGTCGTTACAAAAGATTTGCACGTGCTTAAGATTGGGCGCTGTTCGCCTTAACTTTGCGGAAGGGTCAAACGCTGACCTGCGCCAAGATTTTCGGGACGCCCCAAGCCCGAACGACGACTGGCAGTTTCGGGCCATCAAGACAGAGCCCGCCACAATCCTACCGACGGCACGGTCGCTCATGAACCGCCGCTCGCCCCTTCCCGGTGGGTCGTGAAGGACCTCGCCAATGGTGGTCGGTCGCTACAAGGCGTTGAAGCTGTCCAATCACTGATCGACAAGTTCACTATGATGTTGATTGGACGCGCATATGGCATATTATGCCATAGGAGATTTCAGCATGTCCACCCGTAACGTCGTGCTCACAGAGCGTCAGGACGAACTCATCGACACTCTGGTGAAAACTGGGCGCTATCAAAATGCAAGCGAAGTGATGCGCGAAGGACTTCGCCTTATAGAGCAGCGCGAAGCTGAAGACGCCGCAAAACTGGCGGCGCTGCGCGATGCTGCCCGCATCGGTATGGCCGATTTTGATGCCGGCCGTTTCAGCACCTTCTCGGACACCAGCGAGATGCGCAAACACCTTTATTCGCGCGCCGCCAAAGTCATCGCCAAGACCAAGCGCGGCTAATGCGGGGAAAGCGAAACATCTCCTTAGCGGCAGCCGCGCAAACAGACCTCGATAACATCGCAGCGTGGACCACCGAGAATTTTGGCCCCTCCCAGGCTGAGAACTATGTTGAGGCGATCCTTGACACGATTGATGAGTTGACGGTGTCGGAATCCCCTACAAGGAGTCTTGCGCGTGACGAGATCGCAAAGGGATTGCGGACCTTGCATATGCGAAAGCGCGGCCGCCGTGGGCGCCACTTCCTGCTATATTCAGAGACCGCGGACGAGGTGAGAGTTCAGCGCGTCCTGCATGACAGTATGGAGCTATCACGCCATATATCGCGTGAAGATGTTTGATCAGGCAACGCACGCCATTCAAGCCGTTAGGCGCGTTCATCGAGAAGGGCGCGTTCTCGCCCACTTCCGGCCATCGAAGCGGCATTGACATTTGTAGCCCATAAGATACATTCCCGTATCCCGACGGTGATCAAGTCAGAAGCGTTTGCGGAATGGATCGATAACCTCCGCGACCGCGCCGGGGTCGCCCAGGTGCTGCGTCGCCTTGCTCGTCTGGAGCGCGGCAATCCTGGTCGTGTTGCACCGGTTGGTGAGGGTGTGAGCGAACTGAAGATCGATTTCGGACCCGGCTATCGCGTCTATTACGGCCAACGCGGAGAGGAATTGGTGATCATTCTCGGCGGCGGCGACAAGTCCAGTCAGGACCGGGACATTAGAGCGGCCAAGAAGCTATGGGACGAATGGAAAGAGCAAAGCCATGACGAAAGCTAAGTTTTCACCTTTCGACGTGGCGGACCACATCAAAACTCCGAACGATGCGGCTCTTTATCTAGACGCCGTGTTGGCGGACGGTGACGCCAATGAAATTGCCGAGGCACTTGGCGTGGTAGCTCGCTCTCAAGGTATGGCGACGATCGCAGAGGAGAGCGGGCTTTCTCGCGAAACGCTTTACCGAACCCTCAGCGACGCCGGCAATCCAAGGCTCGCGACACTACTCGGCGTGTTGCGCGCTATGGGCCTTCGGCTCTCCGTGGCCGCCGCATAAGGCACCCCGCATTTGTTACAAAAGGCTGGCGCACGCCCTGCTCCCCAGGGGCAGGATTGATGGACCCCAACTTCGCGCCCTTGCGATGATGTTGCCACTGGCAGGGTCGCGCGTGAGCTGCCGGTCGCGCCTGCCCTACCGATCAGGCAGGAAATCGCCCAAAAACCGCCGTTCTAGGGTAAGCGTAGCCTCGTGACCCTTCAGGTCGAGGGTTGACAGCGATCCGCGGATCACTTGCGCCGCGGTTTCGGTTCCCACTTCTGGGCAAGCCTGTCGAGCGCGTGTTCGATGCCTTTCCGATCGAAGACTTTCGGATCGAACGCCTCGGGACCCCATTCCAGCAGATCCTCATGGTCTGGATGATGGGGGTCTTTGATCGCCGCCAGATAATTCTCGTAACCAGGCGGGCCGCCAACGTCTTCCGGTGGACAGCGGCCGACAGCGTCCAGCATACAGGGTAGCCCGAGCATCACCGTGTCGTCGAACTGCTTCTCGATCTTCAGCACATGATCCCAGCCATCTCCGAAGTCGTAGAGATAGTGGATCGTCTTCGCCCCGGTTTCGCGAACGATATCGTAGAGCCGCGCCT
>CAIMMO010000139.1 GCA_903842595.1 uncultured Alphaproteobacteria bacterium | reverse complement strand
CACGAGATCGAGCTTGGTCAGGTTTTCGGCAATCTGCCCGGTCTTGCCCTTGGCCTTTTCCTGCTCGAGGGCGTTGACCAGCTCGATCGTGGAGAAGAAGCGGACCTTTCGGCGATGATGTTCGATGGCCTGGATGCCAAGGGCGGTGGCGACATGATCTTGTACCGATAGCGCAAGCCTTTTTTTGGTGATCAGACGACGTGAGTGGCTCGATTGGCGCGCCTCGTGGCACGGACTGCTTCCGGTACGTTGTAGCACTCGGCAACGATTGCCTTTGCCTCTGCAACGGAGAGTTCGCGTCCGTTATTGTCGCGCAGAACATAAGGTTTGCCAGATCGCAGCACGCTGAAGATGCGATTGACGAGTCGGTTGGCTACGGCGCAGAGGGCTTGCTTGTGATGATGGCCCTTCCTGGTCATCAGCCTGAAGTAGACCTGGGCCAGATCGGGATCGATCTTGCGAGCCGTGTCGGCGGCGAGCATGAGGGCGCGCTTGATGCGATCGTTTCCGCCCTGCGTGATTCTTTGCCCCGGTCGTTCTACCCCACCACTGTCCGAGCGGCGCGGGAACAGGCCACAGAACCCGCGGATGTGGCGTTCGGACCGGAAACGATCGGCGCTGTGGAGCAGGCCAAACAGGACGGGCGCGAGATGACGACCGATACCGGGGATGGTGCGCAGGACATCTTCCGGCTGAAGCTCAGCGTAGAGCGCTTCGATCTTGCTGTCCAGTTCGGTGCGGGCGGTCATGTGGGCGTTTACGATATCGATCTCGATGGCTATTTCCAGCTGCAGCTCGGCAAAGTCGACATGTCCCCGGTGGAGGTCGCGGGCTTCGCGGGCGGCTTGGCGCAAACCCTCGACGAGGGCATCGACGAAAGGGCCGCTGTGAGGGTGATTGCCGCTGGCATGCTTTGAGATGAAGGCCGCGATGGTGGACTCGCGCGCCTTGAGGACTGCATCAGGATCGACCCAGCGCTGCAACAGGGCCATAGAGAGGCGGGTTCCAAGATCGGGTAGGATCCGCTCAAGCGATGGGGAGGCCCAGCGGATCAGGTCGAGAAGCCGACGTTTGGCCGCGGCGATCGCATCCTGGAAGCGGCCCCGCTGCTTGGTGAGGCGCTGCAGTGCGTGGCTCTTGGGCGCCGGAATGTGGAGCGGATCGAGCTCTGGTCCTCCGAAGCCTGGAATAGCGGCCAGCACATGCGCATCGGCCAGATCATTCTTGGCGTGTTCGGAGAGATAGCGACGCAGCGCCCTGACGCGCTTGCCCTTGACCCGGGTCACCGCAACACCGATGTCGGCAAGCCTGTGAGCGACGGGGAACCAGCTCATGCCGGTGGGCTCCATGACGGCGAGTAGGGCGTCATCAGGTCCGATACCGCTGGTTGCCTTCGCAAGGAAGGCATCAAGCGAGCCCGCCTCGTGGCGGAAGCGGATGGGGCGCCCGACAGGTCGGCCATCATCGTAGATTTGCGCAACATGATCGCCCCGTATGGCGAGGTCGATGCCGATGCTTCTATTGATCATCGTGAGTATCCTTTCTCATGAGGAACCGCACGCCGCAGGCACAGTCAGGTATGTCATCCGTGGCCGTGCTTCCCGTAGGAGGCAACGCCGCAATCATGTTACTCTTGCCCCGTCGACGCGGCCGGGTCGGGCAATGACGTCACGGTCACGAGACGATCCACGGATCTCTCACGGGCTTCGACCCGAACCGGCCTGGTTCGCGTCGACACCTTGACCCGGATCTCGGCAGACGGGAACCGGGTCTGATCCGCGATCACGTCGGCGAAGTAACCATCTTCATTGTCTTCCCCGTGGCATCAGACCCGGCTTGCTATCGATACCTGGGT